>NZ_JBBNAM010000440.1:0-49762 GCF_037994425.1 Phyllobacterium sp. | reverse complement strand
AAGCAGCTTGTATTCCAGGCAATGAAAGATCGATCCGCCTTCTCGAAAAAGCCGGATTTCAGAGAGAAGGACTGCTCCGCTCTTACCTAAAGATAAACGGAATGTGGCAAGATCATCTCCTCTTCGCCCTGATTGAGGACGATGTGCGGGCTGGCAAGTGAAGGTGTATCGGTGGCTTTATTGGGACGACAGATGCTGAAAGGCTTATCGCGGGCTCTGGTCCTTTTGTTTATGCTGGTTGCGGCCCACTCCGCTGCCAATGCCTTCGAAACCATCAAAATCACCAAGGAAAGCACGGCACTCGACCTTTCGAAGGCGGTCGAGGTTTATCGCAACCAGGGCGAGACATTCCAGATTTCCACAGCGCCGGGTACGGACGGAATTGTTCGGCGCATCGAGGTTCAGGCAAACGACAAGCGCTCGACCGGCGACTGGGCGGCGTTCTCGCTCGCCAATCCGACGGATGAGCAAATCGATCGTCTGATCGTGGCTCCTCATTTTCGGCTCGTTGGGTCGCGCTTCATCTGGCCCGATCTCGGCTCGACGCGTATCACATCGATTACACCGAGCGAGGGATTTGCCCTCGATCGCCAGGCAAGCGATGACGCGGATATTTTCCTCATCACCCTCAATCCCGGCTCGGTGATCACGCTTGTCGCGGAACTTGCCTCGCCCAACCTGCCGCAGGTCTATGTCTGGGAGCCGAACGCCTATAAGGATACGGTCAA
This sequence comes from Phyllobacterium sp., assembly GCF_037994425.1. NCBI lineage: Bacteria > Pseudomonadati > Pseudomonadota > Alphaproteobacteria > Hyphomicrobiales > Phyllobacteriaceae > Phyllobacterium > Phyllobacterium sp. The sequence continues at coordinate 49,034 of NZ_JBBNAM010000440.1, read as the reverse complement.
TTCCTACACGCTTTATCGCGGTATCCTGCTTGGCATCGCCGGCCTGCTCGCGCTGTTTCTGACGATCCTTTTCGTCGTCAAGGGAACTTCGCTTTTCCCGGCAACGGCAGCGCTGGCATGGGCTGTTCTTGCCTATATCTGCGTTGATTTCGGGTTCTGGAGCAAGCTTATCGAGATTGCGCCCGGCAATGAACAGATGTGGCGAGCGGGCACGGAGGTGGCGCTGGCGGCGACGCTTGTCATCTTCCTTTTCACCTATCTGAACCTCAACCGCTGGCACGACAATTTCAGTTATGGCGCACTGACATGGATCCTCGGCCTTGGCATCGTCTCGGGTGTCGCCATCTTCGACCCACCAATCGCCGCCGGCATAGCCCGATTTTCCTTCGCGCTGACGATCCTGGCAGGTACTGTCCTGATCGGGTTCTTCTCGTTCCGTAGCTATGACCGGGCAATCATGCTGATCCCGACATGGATCCTCCTGCTGGTCTGGCTGACGGGCAGCTGGCTGACAGTCGCCGGCATCCTTGCCAACGATATTATCCAGCCGGCGCTCGCCGGTGGTCTCGTCCTCATCGTCCTCCTGATCGGCTTTACCGTCATGCAGCACGCCTTTTCGGGTGGCGCACTGCAACAGGGGCTTTTCTCTGACGTCGAGCGGCAGGCACTCGCCATCATCGGTTCGGGCGACATTGTCTGGGACTGGGACGTTCCGCGCGACCGTGTCGTGACGACGCCCGACCTTACCAATTTCCTTGGCGCATCGGCGAGTTCCCTGCACGGCGCCGTACGCAACTGGTTGCCGATGCTGCATTCGGATGATCGCGACCGCTTCCGCACCACCCTCGACGTTATCCTCGAGAACCGCCGCGGGCGCATTTCCCAGACCTTCCGCCTGCGCGCCAATGACGGCCACTATTACTGGTATTCGTTGAAGGCTCGCCCGGTCATCGGTTCGGACGGTGAAATCGTGCGTTGCGTCGGTACGCTGATCGACGTTACCGAGCAAAAGAAGGCCGAGGAGCGCCTGCTGCATGATGCCGTTCACGACAATCTGACCGGCCTTCCCAATCGCGAGCTCTTCCTTGATCGCCTTGGTTCGGTAATCACCATGGCGCAAACGGAAAGCAAAATCCGCCCGACGGTATTCATCATCGATATCGACCGGTTCAAGCAAGTCAATGATGGCCTCGGCCTTTCTGCCGGAGATACCTTCCTTCTGACCATATCGCGCCGCCTGCATCGCCTTTTGCGGCCACAGGATACCCTGAGCCGCCTTTCCGCCGACCAGTTCGGCTTGATCCTCGTATCGGAGAGCGAGCCTGCCAAGATCGCCGCATTCGCCGACGCTGTGAAACAGGCCATCCGCGCCCCGATCGCCTTTGCCAAGCGCGAGATCGTGCTCACCGCATCGCTCGGCCTCATCACCTGGACAAGCGGCAGCGCTGCCTCGCCAGAGGATCTGGTGAAGGATGCGGAACTTGCAATGTACCAGGCCAAGCGCTTTGGCGGCGACCGTATCGAACCGTTCCGTCCCGCCTTCCGCGCCGTGGGCAGCGATCGTCTACAGCTTGAGTCGGACCTGCGACGCGCACTTGAACGGCGCGAAATCCACATGGTCTATCAGCCGATCGTTCGGCTCGATGACAACAGCATTGCGGGCTTTGAAGCACTCATGCGCTGGGATCATCCGCGCCGCGGATCCATACCGCCGTCGGAGTTCATCCCGATCGCCGAAAGCTCGGGCCTGATCGTCCAACTCGGCTTGTTCGCGATGCAGAAGGCGGCCGAAGACCTCGTCAATTGGCGGCAGACCCTCGGAGCCACGCCACTCTTCGTTTCGGTAAATATTTCAAGCAGCCAATTGATCCGCCAGGACCTGATCGATGACGTCCGCTCGGTCCTTCTCCAGACCCAGATCGAGCCGGGCAGCCTGAAACTCGAACTCACTGAATCACTCATGATGGAAAACCCGGAACGCTCCGGCTATGTGCTTTCGAGCATCAAGGCGATGGGTGTTGGCGTTTCTCTCGATGATTTTGGCACCGGTTATTCGTCTCTCTCCTATCTTACCTCCTTCCCGTTCGACATGATCAAGATCGACCGTTCGTTCCTGAAAGCCGATCAGCCGCAAAAGGTGACGCTGCTGCGCTCCATGATCAGCATGGCGCATGATCTTGGCCTGGCCGTTGTCTCGGAGGGGATTGAAAGCGAGAGCGATGCGCTGCAATTGCGTCAGATGGGCTGCGAATACGCCCAGAGCTTCATGTTCAGCCCGCCCCTGGCGCTTGACGTCGCAACCAAGCTTCTGCGCGAGCAATTCCAGCAGTCCAAGGCGTCGTAAGATTCCAGTAAGCCGCCCTCGGATTTGACAAGCACACCGAGGGAGCAGCCGGGAAATGTCAGGCGTGCCCGGCGACCATGGCGAGGCGCGATGGATCGATGCCCATATAGGCGAGCAGGCGATCGTAGGTGCTCTCGATCTTCGTGTCGAAAAGGAGATCGTGCGGCGCCTGACAGGTGAGCCAACCGTTATTGGCGATCTCATTCTCAAGCTGGCCCGAGGCCCAGCCGGAATAGCCCAATGTCATCAAGGCCCTGCGCGGGCCGCGTCCACTCGAAATGGCGCGCAAAATATCCACGGTACCGGTAAGGCAGATTTCTTCGGCGACGGGCATGGTCGAATCCGTCAGGTAGTCGTCGGAATGAAGAACAAAGCCGCGACGCATTTCAACCGGGCCGCCATTGCGCACCAGAAAATCACGCGTCCGCTCCGGCATCATGATGACCTGTTGTTCATCAAGCACGCCAAGCTGGACAAGTATTTCGCCAAATTCCATTTCCTGGGCGCGATTGATGATGAGACCCATCGCGCCGTTGTCTGAATGAGCACAAATGTAGATGACAGAGCGCGCAAACCGGCTGTCTTCCATTCCCGGCATGGCGAGAAGGAATTGTCCGTTAAGAAAACCGGCCTCGTTGCTCACGTCTCTTAAGTTTCCCATAAGTATGAGGGTACCAAGGATTCTATAAATGACAACGCCCTCTGGTAACGAATTGTAAACGATGGCGATGCTGAAGCCGAAAAGTTCACTTAAACACGGGCTCGTCACGTAGATATGATGGGCAAATCCGGCCATCTCCTTGATCGGAACGAAAAGCGTTGTAATTGTCGCCGCATGAAAACAAAATTCCTTTGCATCCTCGTCGCATTGCTCTTTGCTCTTCCGGCAGCCGCAGCCAATTCAAGCTGGACCAGCACGCCGGGCGGCAAAGTCAGGATCATCGTCGACAATCCCACTGAAGCGGCACCGGAGGTTCGTGGCGCCATCCAGATCAATCTCGACCCAGGCTGGAAGACCTATTGGAAAGAACCGGGCGACGCAGGCGTCCCGCCCGAACTCGACCTCAGCGCGAGCACCAATATCAAGGGTTATGCGCTTTCCTTCCCAACGCCGCACCGCTTCGAGGATGGCGGAACCCAATGGGCCGGGTATAAGAAGCCCGTGGCACTCCCATTCACATTGACACTTGCCGACCCTGCCAAACCCGCCCACTTCACGGGCCATGCATTTTTGGGGATTTGCGAGACCATCTGCATTCCGGTCACTGCCGAATTCGACATTTCTATCGACGGCACGCCCAGCGACGCTCTCACCAAGACGCAGGTTTCGACAGCGTTCGGCCAATTGCCCGCGCCGGCATCCACGGCATTCGGGGTTCGCAGCGTCGCGCGCGACGACGACCATCTGGACTTTACGGCCGATCTTCCGGCAGGTGACGAGGACATCGACCTGTTTGTTGCGGGCGATGGCGGGGCCAATTTCGGCATGTCGAAACTGAAGTCCCGAGACGAGAAAAGCGCAATCTTTGCCGTGCCGGTTGTTTCGGGCACCCAGGCCAAACCAGGGCCGCTATATTATACGCTGGTGCAGGGCAACAAGGCGGTATCCGGCACGATCACCGTCAAGGAATAGCCATTAATTCCTCGACTTTTTCCTGACCGCGCCCTATCTGCGGTAAGCCTTATGCAATTCTCAAAAGGAGCAATTCATGACAATCAAGGTAGGTGAGCGTTTGCCCGACGCCACGTTCAAGACGAAGACCGATGAGGGCGTCAGCGAAGTGCGCTCGGACAACCTTTTCAAGGGCAAGAAGGTCGTCCTCTTTGCCGTTCCAGGCGCTTTCACGCCCACGTGCAGCATGAACCATCTCCCCGGCTACCTCGAAAACCGTGATGCGATACTCGCAAAGGGTGTCGATGCGATTGTTGTGGTTGCGGTCAACGATCCGCACGTCATGGGCGCATGGGCCAAGGCGACCAATGGCGAAGGCAAGATCCAGTACCTGTCTGACGGAAATGCGACCTTTACGAAGGCCGTTGGCCTCGATATCGACCTCGCGGCCGGGAATATGGGCGTTCGCTCAAAGCGTTATTCGATGCTCGTCGAGGACGGCGTCGTCAAACAACTCAACATTGAAGAGGCGCCTGGTCAGGCGGTAACATCGAGCGCTGCAACCTTGCTCGGACAGCTCTGAGCTTTGAAATCAATGGCGAGGGTCGGTTTACCGGCTTTCGCCGCTTTGAACGGCCGGCTTGCGTTTGAAGGGGGCCATGCCTGTACGTGCGAGTTCGTCGGCACGTTCGTTTTCCGGATGGCCCGCATGCCCCTTCACCCAATGCCATACGACCTTGTGGCGCTTGCGTGCTTCATCAAGCGCCTGCCAGAGTTCGGCATTCTTCACTGGCTTCTTGGCCGCGGTTTTCCAGCCATTGCGCTTCCATCCTTCGATCCAGGCCGAAATGCCGTCGCGGACATAGACGGAGTCGGTATAGAGATCGACTTGGCAGGGTTCCTTCAGCGCGTTTAGCGCAGCGATCGCTGCCATGAGTTCCATGCGGTTGTTGGTCGTCTCCGCCTCGCCGCCGTAAAGCTCCTTCTCGTTCCCGTTCCAGCGCAGGACGACACCCCAACCACCCGGCCCCGGATTGCCCGAACAGGCGCCGTCAGTGTAAGCCTCGATCTCCTTCACGCCTTTTGTCCTTCGAGCAAGAGGCCGTATTCCTCAGCCGACTTGATCTGCCGGTGGAACCGCATGCGACGCAGATATTCCATCGGGTCCTTCTTGACGACGAGGCTGCCCTCCGGCGTGTTCAGCCAGTCGTAGAGGCGGGTCAGCATGAAGCGCAGAGCCGAGCCACGTGCTAGGATCGGCAGGCTTGCCGCTTCGTCCGCCGAAAGGGAACGGATCGACGTATAACCACGCAGGAGCGCCGTTCCCTTGGTGAGATTGAAGGTATTGTCCTTCTCGAAGCACCAGGCATTGAGGCAGACGGCTACGTCGTAGGCCAAGAGATCAGTGCAGGCAAAGTAGAAATCGATCAGCCCGGAAAGCTGGCTGCCGAGAAAGAAGACATTGTCCGGAAAAAGATCGGCGTGAATGACGCCGTGGGGCAGATGCGACGGCCAGTTTGCCTCCAAGAAAGCGAGGTCGGCTTCGGTCTCGTTGGCAAGGCCCGGTTCGACGCTGTCCGCGCCAGCTTTCGAATTTTCCCATAAGGGCCGCCATCCTTCGACGGAGAGCGCGTTCTTGCGGCGCATGGGGAAATCCTCGCCCGCAAGGTGCATCCGCGCCAGCGCCTCGCCAACGGCGAAGCAATGCTGCACGGTCGGGCGGCGCATCCACATGCCTTCGAGGAAGGTGACGATGGCAGCGGGGCGGCCGGCAAGCTCACCGATACTCGAACCGGACTTCTGGTTGACCGGTAGCGGGCAGTTTATGCCCTTGCCAGCGAGGTGACGCATGAGGCCCAGAAAAAAAGGCAGGTCATTGCTGTTCACCCGCCTCTCGTACAGCGTCAGGATGAACGAGCCAGTACTTGTGTGAAGCAGGTAGTTTGAATTTTCGACACCCTCGGCGATCCCTTTATAGGAGAGCAGTTCGCCGATCTCATAGTCTTTGAGAAAATGCCCAAGATCGATTTCATTGATATCGGTATAGACGGCCATGGTCAGCGGCTTCCATTGACGAAGGCCATGTCGCGGCTCGTCAGTTCCACGTCACGCAGGTCGCGCATTACATGGAAGTTCTCGGTCTCGATTGTCGTTTCGGCAAGTTCGATGGAAACGGCGTAGCGCTCCGAAAAGAACTGGATGATCTCATCCACAATGATTTCCGGGGCAGAAGCGCCTGCGGAGAGCCCGACGATTGATATGTCCCCGACCGCGTCCCATTCGATGTCGGAAGCACGCTGCACCAGCATCGACTGGCTTGCCCCCGAACGTTCCGCGACTTCGACCAGGCGCTTCGAGTTTGAGGAGTTAGGCGCTCCAACAACAAGGAAGAGATCGCAACCGGGTGCTGCCGCCTTCACGGCGTCCTGGCGATTGGTCGTAGCATAGCAGATGGACTCGGCAGCGGGCGCCGTCAGGGCGGGAAAGCGCCGCTGCAGCGTTGCGATGATCCCGGCCGTATCATCAACGGAAAGGGTCGTTTGGGTTACGAAGCCGAGATTGTCCGGATCGGTGGGCAAATAGGCTTCAGCGTCCTCGATCGTCTCGATAAGCGTGACTGCGCCTTCCGGCAGTTGACCCATCGTGCCGATCACCTCGGGATGGCCGGAATGCCCCACAAGAATGACGTGGCGCCCGAGCCTCTGGTGGCGCATTGCCTGCTTGTGCACCTTTGACACCAGCGGACAGGTCGCGTCGAGATAGAAGAGATTCTTGTTTTCCGCATCGGCCGGGACCGATTTTGGCACACCATGCGCGGAAAAGACCACCGGTTGGTCGCGGTGCTCTGCTGGAATCTCGTCGAGTTCCTCGACGAAAACGGCGCCCCGCGCCTGCAGGCCCTCGACCACGTAGCGGTTGTGCACGATTTCGTGCCGCACGTAGACCGGCGCACCATATTTCTTCAGAGCCAGGACCACGATCTGGATCGCCCGATCCACCCCGGCGCAAAATCCGCGCGGTCCGCACAGGCGGATTGTCAGTGGTCTCTTTTCAGGCATCTTTTCAAGTCTCGCGGAACCAGTTTGAGTGCTTCTTGGACTTGGGCGGCAATCAGCGGGAAGTCAAGTCGGAAGACGATGTTCCATCAACACCCAGCTCGTTTTCCGGTCGCAGTTTATATCTTCGCCACAGGGAGATTGCCAAAATAACGACCAGGGTTGCAGCAAGGCCATACCACGTGACAGCGTATTGGAGATGGCTGTTGGGCAGATCGATGATCGTGACGCCGCCGACCGGCGCGCCACCCGGATTTGGCGCCTTGTCAGCGTCAATGAAGAAGGGCACGAGCTTGGCAGCGTCGATCCCCGACTGCCCGGCCATCGTCACGAGGTCCTTCCAGTAGTAGATATTGGCCTTCAGATCGTTGTCCGGGACGAGCGAGGACGGTTTGGCCGCCAGCGGGTTCCGGGCAAGGCCCGTAATCGTTACCTTTCCTTCGACCTGTCCCTCCGAACGCGTCGCCGGTTCCTTTCGGTCATAGGGAACGAAGCCGCGATTGACGAAAACGGCGCGGCCGTCGTCGAGCAGCAGCGGCGTATAGACATAGAAACCGGAGTAGCCATCGTAGGTCGCAAAGAAATGCCGTTCCTCACCATTGAGCAGCCGGCCAGAGACCGTAACCGTGCGATAGTCGACATCATTGCCGTTGGCCCATATCTTCTCGATATCCGCGAGTGGAACCGGGGCTGCATGGGTTCGCGCCTCGATTTCGGCCAGAAGCCCCTCCTTCCAGTAGAGGCGTTCGACCTGCCACGTGCCGAGCGCAATGAGGACGGCAAAGACCAGAATGCCAAGGATGATCGTGATCCATGGGAATTTCTGACCGCGTGCTGGCTCGGAAATCTTACTCATGAGCGGCGGGACGATCGAGCTGCCCTTCAGCGGCCTTGTGCTTGTACTGAAGGGCGATCAGGGCGCCCTTCATCCAGCGAAGGGTGGACAGGCAAAGCACCAGCGCCAGAGGAATCCATAATACGAAGTGCACCCACAGAGGCGGATCGACGTTGACCTCCATCCACAGCGCCAGCCCGACGACAATGAACCCGATCAGGAGCATGACCAGCACCGCCGGACCTTCGCCGGTATCGATAAACGAATAGTCGAGGCCGCAGCTTGCACATTTCGGCGCGGGCTTCAGGAATCCGTCGAAAAGCTTGCCTTGGCCACAGCGTGGGCATCGGGCCTTAACGCCCGCAGTGATCGGATCGACCGGCGGATAAAGGGCTGTGTCTTCATTCATTGGAACATGCGCTCAAGGATTGGTTCAATAGGTGCCGTAATCCGAACAAGCGTCCAAATCGTGGCCATCGCGCGATTAGTGACGGCAACGCGACCGTCTGTCCAGCCGTTAGAGCGTTTCCTGCCCTCAGCGAAACATCCGGCCGGGATCCGCCTGCCTCTTCGCGTCCTTACAAGAGAAAAGGGCGGCCATGTCGCCATGCCCGCCCCTCTGATTTCGATGATGGCCGCTTATTCGACAGCGATCGGAGCGCCCCAACCTGCCCAAACATAGATGGAGAAGAAGAGGAACAGCCAGACGACGTCAACGAAGTGCCAATACCAGGCCGCTGCCTCGAAGCCGAAATGCTTCTGCGGGGTAAAGTCGCCGCGGATCGACCGCAACAGGCAGACTGCAAGGAAAATCGTGCCGATGATCACGTGGAAACCATGGAAGCCGGTAGCCATGAAGAAGGTCGCGCCGTAGATCGAATCCTTGAACGCGAACGGCGCATGCACGTACTCGAAGCCCTGCACGAAGGTGAACAGCATGCCGAGCAGAACGGTCAGCGTGAGACCCGTAATCAGACCCTTGCGGTCATTGTGCAAGAGTGCGTGGTGCGCCCAGGTGACGGTCGTTCCCGAGAGAAGCAGGATGATCGTATTGTACAGCGGGAGATGCAATGGATCGAGAACCTCGATACCCTTGGGCGGCCAGACGCCACCGGTAAATGCGGTCCGGGCAACCTGCTCCGCTTCACCGGGGAACAGGCTTGCGTCGAAGAAGGCCCAGAACCAGGCAACGAAGAACATCACCTCGGAAGCAATGAACATGATCATGCCGTATCGCAGGTGCAGCGAGACGACACGGGTGTGATGGCCCTGCTTGCTCTCCTTGATCGTGTCCGACCACCAGCCGTACATCGTGTAAAGGATGATCACGAGCCCGATGAGGAAAATCCACGGCGTCGTCAGGTTGGCTCTGAACAGCACGAGTTCGCCGCCAGCGTGATAACGCATGAATGCGATCCCGCCGAGGGCCAGGATGAAAGCACCGACCGAGCCGAGGAACGGCCACGGACTTGGATCGATGATGTGGTAGTCGTGATGTTTCTGGTGTGCTTCGGCCATTCTAACCCCCGCAATTTCTGTTCATCTGTTAGCACCGACCAGGGCCGGCGCAAGTTCAAAGCTGTCCGGACGCGTTTTCCTTCTTCGCATCGGTGTTGGCGGCCAGGGGGGCCGGCATGGCGATGGGGAAGAACGTGTAGGACAGGGTGATGGTATTGACGCCCTTTAGCTCAGGCGAATTGACGATGTCCGGATCGACAAAGAATACAACCGGCATTTCGAGGTCTTCGCCAGGTTTCAGCACCGTATCGGTGAAGCAGAAGCACTCGACCTTGTTGAAATAGGCGCCGGCCGCCTGCGGCGTCACATTGAATGCTGCGCGGCCTGCTGTCGGGCTGTCGGCAATATTCTTCGCCTCATACTTGATGAGTGTGGTCTCGCCAATGTTCATCGTGACGTCACGTTGAACCGGCTCGAACTTCCAGGGAAGTCCGCCAGAGGTGTTCGCATCGAAACGCACGGTGATCTTCTTGTCGAGTATCGTGTCGGACATCTGCTCGACACGCTGCGTTGTCCCGCCATAGCCAGTGACCTGGCAGAACATTGCGTAAAGCGGCACCGCGGCAAACGCGATGCCCACCATTCCGAAGAAGAACGCTAGGCACGAGATCGCGATGGTGCGATCCGAAACCTTGCGTTTCTGCTCGGCCGGAGCATTCACGCTCCCTACGTTTTCCTCAGACATCGAACCACTCATCACATCGGCCGGATAAGAATATTGGCGCCGAGCTTCGCCCAGGTACCGACATAGACAATGATCACGAACGCAGCGAGTGCCAGGGCGAGTGCGATGGAGCGGCTGCGCTGCGCCTTCTTCTGCTTGTCGGTAAGGGTCACACGATCATTGCTCATATCAGGCACCTGCGAGGAGAAGTGCTTTACGCACAAGAATTTCGCCGAGAAGAACGGCATAAATACCGAAAAGGTATAGAATGGAGAAACCGAACATTTTTTTGGCTGGCTTGATCATTTCCTTGCCCACCGGCGCTCGCCACACCCTCAAGGCATAGGTGATGAAGACAACGCCCATCGCGACGGCGAACAGTCCATAGACCGGACCTGCGAAACCCATGATCCACGGCAGAACCGCAACGGGTGCCACAAGGAGCGTATAGAGCAGGATCTGGAATTTCGTCGATGCCGGCCCCATGACATTCGGCATCATCGGGATTTTCGCCTTTTCATAGTCGTCCGACATGAAGAGCGACAGCGCCCAGAAATGCGGCGGCGTCCACAGGAAGATGATCATGAACAGCACGATGCTTTCCATGCTCACCGAATTGGTAACGGCGGCCCAGCCGATCATGGGTGGGAACGAACCCGCGGCGCCGCCAATGACGATGTTCTGCGGCGTCGAACGCTTCAGCCACATCGTATAGATGACCGCATAGAAGAAAATCGTAAAGGCAAGCAGGAACGCTGAAAGGACATTGACGAAGAGACCGAGCGTTACAACCGAGAAGGCCGAAAGCAACAGCCCGAAGGTCAGCACTTCCTCGCGGCTGATGCGTCCGGCGGGGATCGGACGCTTGGCCGTGCGCTTCATGATTGCGTCGATATCCGCGTCGTACCACATGTTGAGCGCGCCCGAGGCCCCTGCCCCGACCGCGATGCAAAGGATGGCGATGCCGGCCAGGACGGGGTTGATATGTCCTGGCGCAGCCAACAAGCCGACAAGGGCGGTAAAGACCACAAGCGACATCACCCGCGGCTTGAGCAGGACGACATAGTCCGAAGCACTGGCCTCAGAGAGGCCGATGCTCGTATCCATGCTCGCGTTTTTCTCTACCAATGCCATTTGTTCGATCTTGCTGTAGTCCGATAGATTTTCGTCAGGCCGATCCGGACCACTGGTATCAACGGTCCGGATGCCCATCGTCTTACTTGATGCGCGGGAGCTGTTCCCACTGATGGAACGGCGGCGGCGAAGAAAGCTGCCATTCCAGCGTGGTCGCACCGACGCCCCATGGATTTGCACCCGCTTCACGCTTCTTGGCGAACGCCTCCAAGACACCGAAGAGGAAGATCAGCACGGCAACACCGGAAATGTACGAGCCGATCGACGATACTTCGTTCCAGCCGGCAAATGCATCCGGGTAGTCGATGTACCGGCGTGGCATGCCGGCGAGCCCGAGGAAATGCTGCGGGAAGAACACCAGGTTGACGCCAATGAACATCACCCAGAAGTGCGTGTTGGCGATGGCGTGATTGTACATGTAGCCAGTCATCTTCGGGAACCAGTAGTACCAGCCCGCAAAGATACCGAATACGGCGCCAAGCGAGAGCACGTAGTGGAAGTGCGCGATGACGTAGTAGGTATCGTGCATTGCGCGGTCGAGACCCGCATTGGCAAGCTGAACGCCCGTCACACCGCCGATGGTGAAGAGGAAGATGAACCCGATCGCCCAGATCATCGGCGGCTTGAATTCGATCGAACCGCCCCACATCGTTGCAATCCACGAAAAAATCTTCACGCCAGTCGGCACGGCAATGACCATCGTGGCGAACACGAAGTAGCGCTGCGTCTCGAGCGAGAGACCGACCGTGTACATGTGGTGTGCCCAGACGATGAACCCGACGACGCCAATGGCGACCATCGCATAGGCCATGCCGAGGTAACCGAAGATCGGCTTCTTCGAGAAGGTCGAGACGATGTGGCTGATGATGCCGAAGGCCGGCAGGATCATGATGTACACTTCCGGATGCCCGAAGAACCAGAACAGATGCTGGAACAGCAGCGGGTCGCCGCCACCTTCAGGCGAGAAGAAGGTCGTGCCGAAGTTGCGGTCAGTCAAAAGCATGGTGATACCGCCAGCCAGAACCGGCAGGGCCAGCAGCAGGAGGAAAGCAGTGATCAGAACCGACCAGGCGAACAGCGGCATCTTGTGCAGTGTCATGCCTGGAGCGCGCATGTTGAAGATCGTCGTGATGAAGTTGATCGCACCGAGGATCGACGACGCACCGGCAATGTGCAGCGACAGGATCGCGAAGTCCATCGCCGGTCCGGGCTGGCCCGAGGTCGAATAGGGCGGATAGATCGTCCAGCCACCGCCGGTGCCGAAGCCGCCGGCAGGACCCGGAACGAACATCGAAAGAATGAGCAGGAGGAGCGCGGGCGGGAGCAGCCAGAACGAGATGTTGTTCATGCGCGGGAACGCCATGTCCGGTGCACCGATCATGATCGGCACCATCCAGTTGGCAAAGCCACCGATCAGTGCCGGCATGACCATGAAGAAGATCATGATGAGGCCGTGCGCCGTCGAGAACACGTTGTACATCTGCTTGGCGCCATCGATGGCCGCATCGCCTTCGTAGCCGTAGACCATCGACGCAAGGCCATGGAATATCTGGATGCCGGGCTGCTGCAGCTCGGCGCGCATGGCGATCGAAAGAGACCCGCCAATGAGACCGGCCACGATTGCGAAGATCAGATACAGCGTACCTATATCCTTGTGGTTGGTCGAATAAACCCAACGCGTCCAGCCTGTCGGCTTGTGAGCGTCATGGGCTTCGTGAGCTGCAGAACCTGCCATCAAAGTGCTCCCGTTCCTAAATCTAGTCGCGTAACCAGCTCAGTTGCCGGCAACGTTCACGTTCTTGTCTGCGTCGATTTTGGCGGTCAACGCCTTGAATGCGCCCGGAAGATCCTTCCCGGCGGCGGCGAACCACGTATCGTACTGTTGTTGCGAGACTACATGGATCGCGATCGGCATGTAGGCATGGTCCTTGCCGCAAATCTGCGAGCACTGACCGTAGTAGATGCCTTCCTTTTGTGCCTTGAACCAGGTCTCGTTGCTGCGGCCGGTGACGGCGTCCATCTTCACCCCGAAAGCCGGCATGGAGAATGAATGGATCACGTCGGCGCCGGTAACCAGAAGGCGCACAGTCGTATTGACCGGCACGACCATTTCATTGTCGACTGCCAGGAGGCGCGGAAAGGCCTCGCGATCCTCTTTGCCAAGGCCGGCCCGGTCGGCGTCCTTCAGGAGCACCGAATCGAAGGAGACGGGGGCCTCGCCTGACTGGTATTCATAGCCCCAATACCATTGATAGCCGGTGGCCTTGATGGTCATCTTGGGCTCTTCGGAAGAATACTGGGCTGTAAGGAGCTGGAAGGAAGGAATCGCCAGGAAAAGCAGGATGACGACTGGACCGACGGTCCAAACGATCTCGACGGCCGTATTGTGGCTGGTCTTCGAGGGAACCGGATTGGCGCTCGCACGATAGCGAATCATCACCCAGGCCAGAAGCACCATCACGAAAAGCGTGATCGGCACGATAAACCACAAAGTATAGCGCTCGAACCAAACGATCTGCTCCATGATTGCAGAAGCAGCGGGCTGGAACGTCATCTGCCAAGGCTCAGGCTTTGCTGCATGAGCAGCCGTTCCGGCACCGAGCAGGCCACCCAGGACACCCATCAGCGTGACAAAATTCTTCTTCACCTAGAAATCTCCCGAATGAAGCTTTGATTCCATACGTTAAGACCGGGCGCAGGAAAGGCCCGGTTATATGCCGCGTTCAAACCACACATTAGCTTACATCGCAAGGAAGGCGAACGTGATCTCATGCGGCATTTTTGCGCGCGGCTTTCCCTTCCGATGGCATATGATGGCCTGAGCGGGCATGTTTTTTCGCATTCGCGATGTTTTTGCTGCCCAAGGCACAAAAGGGCTCACAATCCGGCCATTATTGCATTACACGACACATTCCACAGCCGCTGTATGCTGGGGAGTATTGGTGCGGCATTCTTTTCATCTTCGACGGGGAGGTTTAACGTCTGGATGATTCGTTTTGGAGCCTATATGTCGTTTTTTCCGCTACGCAGCATCGCCATCGGCCTGCTTACCCTGTCGTTGACCGCCCTTGCGGGTGCTGCCATGGCAGCGCAGCAAAGCGGCACGGTCAAGTCCACCCATGGAGCATGGTCGATCCTCTGCGATACGCCCGCGGGCGCCAAATCCGAACAGTGCGCACTGATACAGAACGTCGTCGCTGCCGACCGCCCCGAAATGGGCCTGTCGGTCGTAGTGCTTAAGACGGCTGATAACAAGGCCAAGATCCTGCGCGTTCTGGCGCCGCTTGGCGTACTTCTGCCGAATGGCCTCGGCCTCAACGTCGACGGCAAGGACATTGGACGCGCCTATTTCGTGCGCTGCTTCGAAGACGGATGCTACGCGGAGGTCATTCTGGAGGATCAACTGGTCCAGACCTTGAAGACCGGCAAGGCCGCCACTTTCATCGTGTTCCAGACACCCGAAGAAGGTATTGGCATTCCCGTCGAACTAAATGGATTCGGCGAAGGCTTCGACGCCCTTCCCTAACCTTGCACAATATTAATGTTGTCGTGAGCCGATCGAAGGCCTACATCCGGGTTCATGCACCTTGAACCTGGATGTTTTGTCATGAAGAGCCTTATCGACAGTTTTGACGCGCCACGCGAAAAAGTCCTTGAAACCGTCAAGCAAAGCCTCGTTGGCGCGGACGATGGCGAACTGTTCCTCGAATACAGGGAATCGGAAGGCCTCGTCTTTGACAATGGTCGCCTGAAGAATGGCTCGTTCAACCAGGATCAGGGCTTCGGCCTGCGCGCGGTAGCAGGCGAAGGCGTGGGCTATGCCCATGCCGGCGAGTTGTCACTCAGTGCCCTGAATAGGGCGGCCGATGCAGCTTCCGCCATCCGGACAGGCCATGCAGGCACCTATACCGCCGCCCCGCCCGGAACCAATCGCAGCCTTTACAGCGATGAAAATCCACTCGGCTCGCCGACATTCGAGGCAAAGGTAAAGTTGCTGCAGGAGATCGACGCGTATTTGCGTGACAAGGACCCGAAGGTACGGCAGGTTTCCGTATCGCTTGCCGCGTCGTGGCAGCAGGTGGAGATTTTGCGTGCCGACGGCCACTTCGTCCGCGACGTGCGTCCGCTGGTCCGCCTCAACGTCAGTGTCGTCGTCGGCGAGGGTGAGCGCCAGGAAAGCGGCTCGTTCGGCGCCGGGGGCCGCAAGGGCTTCGGTGAATTTATCGCGACCGACAAATGGCACCACGCGGCAGACGAAGCGCTGCGACAAGCACTTGTCAATCTCGAGGCGATCCCAGCTCCGGCGGGCACCATGGACATCGTTCTCGCGAGCG
Organism: Phyllobacterium sp.; assembly: GCF_037994425.1. Lineage (NCBI taxonomy): Bacteria > Pseudomonadati > Pseudomonadota > Alphaproteobacteria > Hyphomicrobiales > Phyllobacteriaceae > Phyllobacterium > Phyllobacterium sp. The sequence continues at coordinate 33,537 of NZ_JBBNAM010000440.1, read as the reverse complement.
GCTGGCCGGGCGTCATGCTGCATGAAGCCGTCGGCCATGGCCTCGAAGGCGATTTCAATCGCAAGAAGACCTCGGCTTTTGCCGGCCTCCTCGGACAGAAGGTTGCATCGAAGGGCGTGACGGTTGTCGATGACGGGACAATTGCCGAACGTCGCGGATCACTGACGATCGATGATGAAGGCATGCCAACCAACAAGACAGTCCTGATCGAAGACGGTATCCTCGTCGGATACATGCAGGACCGGCAGAATGCCCGCCTGATGGGAATGCAACCAACCGGCAATGGCCGGCGCGAATCCTACGCGCATGTGCCGATGCCGCGCATGACCAACACCTACATGCTCGGCGGCGACAAGACCCCGGAGGAAATCGTTGCCTCGGTCAAGAAGGGCATCTATGCCGTTTCTTTCGGCGGCGGCCAGGTCGACATCACATCCGGTAAATTCGTCTTCGGCTGCACCGAAGCCTATCTGATCGAGGATGGCAAGGTCGGCGCGCCGATCAAGGGCGCCATGCTCATCGGCAACGGTCCGGACGCGATGCAGCGCATCTCGATGATTGGCAACGACCTTCAGCTCGATACGGGCATCGGCATGTGCGGCAAGGCGGGGCAATCCGTTCCCGTCGGCGTCGGCCAGCCGCATCTGCGCATGGACCAGATGACTGTCGGCGGAACCTCGGTGTAGTCGTCCTACTTTTTGCTGAGCAGCGCCACCGCCTCGACATGCGGCGACCAGAGGAATTGGTCGATCGGAACGACCCGGTCGATCCGGTAGCCGCCCTTGGTGAGGATGCTCAGATCTCGCGCCAGCGTCACGGGATTGCATGACACCGCCGCCACTTTCGGCACCGCTGATTTGGCGATCTCGCTACATTGTGCTTCAGCGCCAGCACGCGGCGGATCGAAAACGAGACCGCTGAACGGCGCAAGTTCCCGCGCGAGGAATGGCCTGCGGAAGAGATCACGGCGCTCGACTGTGACTGGCTTCAGTCCCTGCACCTGACGAACACTGCGATCGAGCGCGCCGACCGCAGCCTCATCGCCTTCGACTGCGTGGACAGCCGACTTTTCCGCGATACGCAAAGCGAAAGTGCCCGAGCCGGAAAAAAGGTCGAGGGTTTTCTTGGCCTTGGCAAGGTGGGCCGTCACCAATGCGGCCATCGCATTTTCGGCATCGACCGTCGCCTGCAGGAATCCCCCGGCAGGCAGAAAGACCGGCACTCTGCCGAACTGAACCATGGGCTTGCGGGGTTCAACGATGATCTCGCCCTCATAGGTAAGGCGCGCAAAACCCTTCTTGAGGACGAGCGCTGTCAAAGCCTGTCGCTTCGCCGCGTCTGGGGCCTTGCATCCGGACACCATGATATCGAGGCCCGAAGCTGTCGCCGTCACCGTCAATCGAAAAGGCTTCATGCCTCCCCCGACAACGGCAACGAGATCGCGAAGATCATCGAGCCGCGACACGATCTCCGGCACGGTGACCGGACATTCCGAAATATCGATCAGTTCGTGGCTCAAGTGTCGATTGAATCCTAGGACCGCGCCGTGATCGCTCGTCCGCGCGGCAAACACCGTCCGGCGCCGCGTATGCGGAGCGCAGGGCACCAGCGGCTCGAGATCGAAGACGAGACCCCGTCCTGCCAACGCCTCATGGACCAGGGAACGTTTCCACTCCCTATAGGGCGCCTCCTGCCAATGTTGCAGTGCGCAGCCCCCACACTCTTCAAAGTGCCGGCAGGCGGGCGCGATTCGCTCCGGCGAAGCTTCGAGCAGAGCCATCAGCGTGCCGCGCCCATGGTCGAGCGCGATATTGGCGCTCTCGCCCGGCAGCGAAAACGGAACATAGGCGATCCCGGCGGCCGTCGAGGCAATGCCGTCGCCTCCTGCTCCCATTTTCTCAATCGTAACCCGTGTGCTCATCAAACTTTTCTTTTCAATCCGGCGAGAAGATACTCACGGTTGCCGTCACCGCCTTCGATTGGCTAAGGACAAATTCCAAGCGCCTTCCAGTCCGGCATTGCATCAAGCCAGTTTCTTAGATCATCCGCCACCCGTTCGCCATCCCTTGGGTCACGCAACAGGCCGCCCTTGCCGATTGCCTCGCGGCCGGCTTCAAACTGCGGCTTGACAAGGAGGACGCAGTGCCCGCCCGGTTCAGCCAGATCCAGTGCGGGCGGCAAAGCGAGTTTGAGCGAGATGAAGCTTACATCCGAGACAACGAGATCGACCTTAGAGCCGCCAAGATGATCGCGCGTCAGCTCCCGCGCGTTCAGTGATTCGAGATTGCTGACACGCGGGTCATCGCGCAATCGCTCGTGCAATTGTCCGTGCCCGACATCGATGGCGACCACGTAATTTACGCCGCGCTCGATCAACACCTGCGTGAAGCCGCCGGTCGAAGCGCCTATATCGAGAGCGTTACGCCCCGCAACCGGAACCGCGAAATGATCGAGTCCTGCAATGAGCTTCAAGGCGGCGCGCGACACATAGGGGCTCGCCGGATCGTCAACACATATCGCGATGGTCTCGCCGACCACGGCACCCGGCTTGGTAACGACAGTACCCTCTACCTTGACGGTTCCGCGCACGATGGCATCGCGGGCGCGCGAACGGCTGGCAAAGAAGCCCTTCTCGACCAGCAGCTGGTCAAGCCGCATCGTCACGCGCGTGCTGGCGCAACCAGTTGATCACGTCCGAGCGCGCTGAACACTGCCTGCACGATGCCGGAACTGTCGAGCCCGGCGCGGGCATACATGGCTTCCGGCTTGGCATGATCCAGATAGACATCCGGCAGGGTCAGCGCGCGAACGCGACCCCCCTGGTCGAGAAGACCGTCATGACTGAGGAAGTGCAATACATGTGAGGCGAAGCCGCCGACAGCGCCTTCCTCGACGGTCACCAGCACTTGATGTTCGCGGGCGAGGCGGCGGATGAGATCTTCGTCGAGCGGCTTGGCAAACCGCGCATCGGCAACGGTGGTGGAAAGACCGGCAGCGTCGAGTTCCTCGGCGGCGGCAAGGCATTCCTGCAACCGTGTGCCGAACGAGAGGAGTGCGACCTTGGCGCCCTCGCGAAGGATGCGACCCCTGCCGATTTCCAGGATTGAGCCGCGCTCGGGCAAATCGACGCCAACGCCGTCGCCGCGTGGATAGCGGAAGGAAATGGGACCCTCGTCGTACGCGGCGGCTGTTCGGACCATGTGGCGAAGTTCGGCTTCATCCGATGCGGCCATGACGACGAAGCCCGGCAAGGCGGCAAGAAAGCCGGTGTCGAACGAACCGGCATGTGTCGCGCCATCCGCGCCGACCAGCCCCGCACGGTCGATCGGAAAGCGCACGGGCAGATTCTGCAGCGACACATCATGTACGACCTGGTCATATCCGCGCTGCAGGAACGTCGAATAGATTGCGGCAAAGGGTTTGAACCCCTCGCTCGCCATGCCGGCCGCAAAGGTCACCGCGTGCTGTTCGGCGATGCCGACGTCGAAGGTCCGCTCGGGAAAGGCCTCCCCGAAGAGATCGAGTCCGGTCCCACCCGGCATCGCCGCGGTAATCGCAACGATCTTGTTGTCGTGGCGCGCTTCCTCGATAAGGCTCGTTGCGAAGACCTTGGTGTAACTCGGCGCATTTGCAGGCGGTTTTGCCTGGGCGCCGGTGATCACGTCGAACTTGTTGACGCCATGATACTTGTCGGCGGCCGCTTCGGCAGGCGCATAGCCCTTGCCCTTTTGCGTGACGACATGGATCAGGACAGGGCCGTCCATCGTGTCGCGCACGTTCTTCAGAACCGGCAGCAGGTGGTCGAGATTGTGGCCGTCGATGGGGCCGACATAGTAGAAGCCCAGTTCCTCGAACATGGTCCCGCCCGTCCAGAAGCCGCGCGCATATTCCTCGGAAAGCCTCGCCTTTTCCTGGAGGAACTTCGGCAGTTTCTTTGCCAGTTGCTTTGCCGTCTCGCGGAAGGTGCGATAGGCGCGGCCGGAAACGAGGCGTGCCAGGTAGGCGCTCATCGCCCCGGTCGGCGGCGCGATCGACATGTCATTGTCATTGAGAATGACGATAAGGCGCGCATCGAGCGCACCGGCATTGTTCATCGCCTCATAGGCCATGCCGGCCGACATCGCGCCATCGCCGATAACCGAGATTACGTTGCGTCTGGTGCCGGCAAGATCGCTCGCGACTGCCATGCCGAGACCGGCGGAAATCGAGGTGGACGAATGCGCGGCGCCAAATGGATCGTACTCACTCTCGCTGCGCTTGGTGAAACCGGAGAGGCCACCCTCCTGGCGCAACGTGCGGATGCGGTCGCGGCGCCCGGTCAGGATCTTGTGCGGGTAGGCCTGATGGCCAACGTCCCAGATGATGCGGTCATGCGGCGTGTCGAACACGTGGTGGAGTGCAACCGTGAGTTCGACAACGCCAAGCCCGGCGCCGAGATGACCGCCTGTCGTCGATACGGCATCGACCAGTTCGTTGCGCAATTCCGCCGCCAACTGAGGCAAATCGGACTCCGGCAATCTGCGCAGGTCCGAAGGGATCTTGACGCGATCGAGCAGCGGTGTGTCAAAATTCTTGGCCAAGTTGCGAGGCTCCGGTTTAGAAAGTCTGCCGTTCCCTAGAGCAAATCCACCTGTGCGGCAAGAAGACGAGATTTCCTGCGTTCACATCAGTTTTCCGGCAGCGGGATGAATTCTTCTTCGTCGCCAGGCACGATATCGAAGCGGCCGGTCCGCCACTCTTCCTTGGCTTGCTCGATGCGCTCTTTGGACGAAGAGACGAAATTCCACCAGATATAGCGCTTGGATGACAACGCCGCGCCACCGAAAAGCATGAAATGCGCGCCCTCCGGCGCACCGATAATGATCTCACCGCCAGGTCGGAATGCCAGCAGGCGGTCAGCCGGGAATGTCTCGCCGGCAACTTCCACCGGCCCCTCGAGCGTATAGATGGCCCGCTCCTCGGCCGCCGTTCCCGGTATCTGGATGCGCTTTCCCGGGGCAAGCCGGATATCGACATAGAGTGTTTCGGCATGCTGTTTCACTGCCGACCGCGCACCGTGGAACGTTCCCATGACGACCCGCACGTCGATGCCGTTTTCGTTCAAGGAAGGAAGCTCGGCAACGCCGGTATTGGCAAAGGCCGGATCGATCTCTTCGAGATGGTCGGGCAGCGCCAGCCAGGTCTGGAGGCCGGAAATCGGCAGCGGCTCCTTGCGCAGTTCCTCCGGTGACCGTTCGGAATGCACGATGCCGCGACCCGCCGTCATCAGGTTCACGTCGCCTGGCCGGATGACCATTTCGGTGCCGAGGCTGTCGCGATGGCGTATCTGGCCGTCGAACAGATAGGTCACGGTCGACAGACCGATGTGGGGATGCGGGCGCACGTCGATCCCGTCGGTCGGGCGCAGGATCGCGGGCCCCATGCGGTCGAAGAAGATGAAGGGGCCAACCAGACGGCGCTTGGCGCTCGGCAGCGCACGGCGCACTTCAAGGCCGCCAATATCGCTGGTTCGGGGAATGATCAGTGTTTCTATGGCGTCCACCGCCGTTGCGTCGCCAGGTTCTGGGTCCTTGCAAGGGAAAAAGCTCATGGGCAATGCTCCTTGGGGTCACTTCATGACCGCATTGATACCAACCATAGAATTCCGGCGGGCCTTTGAACAGCGCGCTTATGTTAGTCTGGATCGAGCGGCTCGGTACCGACTGGCTGGCCATCGCGGCCGAGGCGAATCTTCTCGACCTTGTCTTCGGCCGCTTTCAACAAGGTATCGCAATGTTTCTTCAGCGCTTCGCCGCGTTCGTAGATGCGAATCGACTGTTCCAGCGGAACGTCGCCGCGCTCGAGGTCATCGACGATCTTTTCCAACTGGTCCAGCGCCTGCTCGAAGCTCATGGCGGCGATGTCGGAGTTGTTCTGTGCGTCGGCCATGGTCACCCTTCCATCAAGCGTTTGATATGCACGCCCGCTGAGAGCGACATTCCCTTGAGGTCGTAGCCGCCTTCAAGAAGGCTGACAAGGCGGTTTGAAGCAAAGCTCCCAGCTCTTTCCATGAGCATGGCGGTCGCCCAGTCGAAATCATCCTCGTAGAGATTTATTTCGGCAAGCGGGTCGCGGTGGTGGGCGTCAAAGCCTGCGGAAATGATAATGAGTTCCGGCTGAAATGCGTCGAGCGCCGGAAGAATCCGTGTCGTGAACGCTTCTCGGAAATGATCGCCGCCGGTCATCGGCGCAAGGGGCGCGTTGACGATGTTGCCTGCCCCCGTTTCGGATTTCGCGCCGGTACCGGGATAGAGCGGCATCTGATGCGTCGAACAATAGAGCACCGAGGGATCGTCCCAAAAGATATCCTGTGTGCCATTGCCGTGATGCACGTCCCAATCGACGATGGCGACACGTTCGACGCCGTGGGCCCTTTGTGCATGAAGCGCAGCAATCGCGGCATTGTTGAAAAGGCAAAAGCCCATGGCCTTGTTGTGTTCGGCGTGATGCCCGGGCGGGCGCGAGGCGACGAAGACATTGTCAGCTCTTCCCGCGAAAACGTCGTCGACCGCGGCGTTTGCCGCGCCTATCGCAGTCAGCGCCGCTTCCCAGCTTTTTGGGCTCACTGTTGTGTCGGCATCGACGCGCGTCAGCCCCTCATCGGGAATGCTGCTGCGGACACGCTCGAGAAACGCTTGCGGATGCGCGTAGAGGATCGTTGCTTCATCGCCCATCGGCGCTTCAACCCTGTCGAGACCGTCAAAAGCACCGTCCTCCAAGACCTTGCTCAAGGCGCGCAGTCGGTCGGGACGCTCGGGATGTCCCATCGGCGTAAGGTGTTCGAGGTAAATCGGATGCGTGTAGAGACGGGTGACCATGGGGACTTCCTGCGCTGTCAAAAGGGCACGAGCATGACCAAACACGCGCCGCGCAAATTTGCACCGGCCGCAGTCGCATATTCAAGGTGAAAGTGAGTTGCTTGGTACGAAAGTCGAATTGACGCGACTTATCACGTGATCTCGAATCGCTTCAACTCCTTCGCGATAGGTCGAGTTCGAGGCACTTCCAGAACTGCGCGCCATTAATACGATCGACGATTTTGTTGCGCACCGATTAAACGATCCGGAAAATTCCCAGTACTTTCTTTGCGGACCCGAGTCTTTTAGCCAGGATCGCAATCGTGAAGGGCGATCTTGATAAGGCGACTTCGATCCTCAAGGCCGGACTAGCCGACGGGAGTCAGGACCACGTGCCTGTCTATTATCCTCTCCTTCTTGCCCGCGACCAGAAAGGCCTAATGGAATTTTTGCGCGAGCAGCAATTGCGCTCGATCAAGGTGTGCTCAAGCTCGAAAAGTATTTCGAGCCGACGCCATTTCCAGTCGAACTCAAGGAGGGGACCTGATCCGCTAAGCCACGCTCAGCGCCTGCGCGAGATCGGCCACCAGATCGTCCGGATGTTCGATGCCGATCGATAGCCGGATCGTCGAATCGAGAACGCCGATGCGCTGGCGCACATCGACCGGCACGCCCGAATGCGTCATTGTCGCCGGATGGCTGGCAAGCGACTCAGTGCCACCGAGGCTCACGGCAAGCTTCAATATCTGCAGGGCGTTGAGGAACTTGAAGGCGGCCGGCTGGCCGCCGACAATATCGAACGAGAAGGTCGATCCCGCTCCCGTGCATTGCGCGGCAAAGGTCTTGCCGAGCGGCGACGCTGCGTCGTGGTAGGGAAGATAGTGGATTTTCTCGACCTTCGGGTGCTCGCGCAGGAAGTCGGCAACAAGGGCGGCGTTGTTGTTGGCCTTTTCCATGCGAATGCCGAGCGTTTCAAGCGAGCGCCCGAGCATCCAGCACGAATGCGGGTCGAGCTGCGTCCCGATTGCTCCACGTAGCGCCTTGACCTGCTTCATCACGGCTTTCGACCCGAGAGCGGCCCCGGCAATCAGATCAGAATGGCCGCCGACATATTTGGTCAGCGAATAGAGCGAGATATCAGCCCCGTGCTCGATTGGGCGCTGGAACACAGGTCCGAGCAGGGTGTTGTCGCAGGCAATTATCGGACGGTGCCCCTGCGTCTCGCTGATGGCGTCGGCGACCCGGCGGATCATCGCAACGTCGACGAGACTGTTCGTCGGGTTGGCGGGCGTTTCGATCAGGATTACAGAGACACGACCACGCTTCATCGCCTCTTCGGCGGCTGCCTGTACGGAGGTCTCGTTTACACCATCCGCAAAGCCGACGGCCGCAACGCCCATATTGAGAAAGGTCCTGGCAAGCAACGTTTCCGTTCCCCCATAGAGCGGCTGCGAATGGAGGATCGCATCGCCCGGACGGACGAAAGCAAGGAGTGTCGTGGCGATCGCGGACATGCCGGAAGAAAACAGGGCGCAACTTTCCGTGCGCTCATAAACGGCGAGCCTATCCTCGACGATCTCGCTGTTCGGATGGTTGAAGCGCGAGTAGACAAGACCTGCGCCTGTGCCTTCCGGAGGTTCGCGGCGTCCGGAGACGAAGTCGAAGAAATCCCTCCCTTCCTCCGCCGACTTGAACACGAAAGTCGAGGTGAGGAATACCGGCGGCTTCACCGCCCCTTCCGACAATTCCGGGTCATAACCGTAATTGAGCATCAGGGTTTCCGGATGCAGTTCGTGATTGCCGATGCGGGTTTTGGAGGGATGGGGAGCGGTCATGGCAGTCTCCTCGCTGGTATGAGCCTTACCAGCGAGACTATAGCAAATACAGCGACGGTTCCTTGCGAATTTGACCGGCCAATCGCAACAGTTTGATCGCTAGAGAATGTCCGTCTTGATGATCTGGATACCGAATCCTTCGAGGCCGACATAATGGCGCTCGCGCGATGACAGGAGCCGGATCGATGTGATGCCGAGATCTTTCAAGATCTGCGCGCCAAGACCGATCTGCCGCCACTCCTCCTCGCGCACCTTCGCTTCGGCATGGGCTTCGCGGTCCTGCAGTGTGGCGCGATTGCGGTCGTCATCGCGGCCAACGCCGACGGAACCTTCGCGCAGGTAGACGATCACGCCACGTTTTTCCTCGGCGATGCGGTTCATGATGCTGTCGAGTGTATTGCGCGCACCGAACACATCGCTCAGCACGTCCTCGCGCTGCAGGCGCACGGGAACATCCTCGCCGTCGCGAATATCACCATAGACGATCGCCGCATGATGCATCGGCTCCCAGGGCAACGCATAGGTGATCGCCTTGGCCTTGCCGGCGCAGGTATCGATGTCGTATTCGCCGATGCGCTCGATGAGGGTTTCCTTGCGCTGGCGATAGGCGATGAGGTCGGCGACCGTTACCTGATGCAGCTTGTTCGTCTCAGCGAAGGCTGCGACCTGGGGGCCGCGCATGACCGAGCCATCATCATTGACGAGTTCGCAGATGACGCCGACCGGCGGAAGTCCGGCAAGTTTGCAAAGATCGACGGCCGCTTCCGTATGGCCGGAACGCATCAATACGCCACCTTCGCGGGCGACAAGCGGGAAAATGTGTCCGGGCCGGACGAAATCTGCCGCACCTGCATTGGGATTGGCGAGGTTGCGGACGGTGAGCGTGCGGTCGTCGGCGGAAATGCCCGTCGTCGTGCCATGCTTGTAGTCCACCGTCACGGTGAAAGCAGTCGCGTGCGGGGCATCATTATCGGCAACCATCGGCGCAAGATTGAGACGTCGGGCATGGTCGCGCGGCATGGGCGTGCAGACGATGCCCGACGTGTGCCGGACGATGAAAGCCATCTTTTCGGGCGTGCAATGTACGGCCGCCACAATGAGATCGCCCTCGTTCTCACGCCCGTCATCATCCATGACGACGACGATTTCACCGCGCTCGAAGGCGCGCAGCGCATCAACGACCCGTTTTTGATTGTAAGCCATGGAAGCGCCCCTTCAAATGCGGCCGGTCTGGCCGCGATGCCTTAGATAGTGGTCTGCAATGGCACAAGCGACCATCGCTTCGCCGATCGGTACGGCGCGTATGCCCACGCACGGGTCGTGTCTGCCCTTCGTCATCACATCCACCTGATGGCCGTCGGCATCGATGCTGCGGCGCGGCGTCAGGATCGATGACGTCGGCTTTACGGCAAAGCGGGCAACGACAGGCGCGCCGCTCGAAATGCCGCCCAGTATACCGCCGGCATGATTGGAGAGGAATATCGGCTTGCCGTCATTGCCCATGCGCATCTCATCTGCGTTCTCTTCGCCGCTGAGCTTGGCCGATTCGAAGCCATCGCCGATTTCAACGCCCTTTACGGCGTTGATCGACATGAGGTAGCTGGCAATGTCCTGGTCGAGCTTGCCATAAACTGGCGCGCCAAGACCCGCGGGTACATTTTCCGCGACAACTTCGATGACAGCGCCGATCGACGAGCCTGCCTTGCGAATACCGTCGAGATAGGCAGCAAAGGTTTCGACCGAGCCGGCATCCGGCGTAAAGAACGGGTTGTTGTCGACCTCGGCCCAATCCCAGCGAGCGCGGTCGATCGAATGGATGCCCATACCGACCAGCGCGCCGCGCACGACGAGGCCGGGCACGATCTTGCGCGCAATGGCGCCGGCGGCAACGCGCGCCGCGGTCTCGCGCGCCGAGGAGCGCCCGCCACCACGATAGTCGCGAATGCCATACTTCACGTCATAGGTATAGTCGGCGTGACCGGGACGATACTGGCGGGCAATGTCGCCGTAATCCTTCGAACGTTGATCCGTATTGTCGATCATCATCGAAATCGGCGTGCCCGTAGAGATCATGGTGATACCATCATCCTGAAGCATCACGCCCGAGAGGACCTTCACCTGATCGGGCTCGCGCCGCTGCGTCGTATATTTCGATTGGCCCGGCTTGCGCTTGTCGAGATAGGCCTGAATTTCCGCCTCGGTAAATGCAATTCCGGGCGGACAGCCATCCACGACACAGCCCAGCGCGATGCCGTGGCTTTCGCCCCAGGTGGTGACACGGAAAAGATGACCGAACGTATTGTGCGACATGAGGGTTACCCGCCTTTGAGAGGCGTTTTATGAGTGTTTCCTCCCGCGGTCAAACCCGTCGCCGTTAAATTCTCAACCCAGCTGGAAGACCTGTGTACCGCCCTCAAATTTCTTCGCCGGCAACCGCGGCCGCCGACAAAGGACTTCGTGAACTATTCGCTTAGTCCAGAGTGACGCCCGTACTTTTGACGACGGGCTCCCATTTTGCAATTTCCGCCTTCACATGGTCCGCCAACGCCTCGGGCGTCGATCCCACGATCTGGGCGCTGAAATCGTTCATGCGCGCGATGACTTCCGGATTTTTGAGCGCAGCATTCGCAGCTTCGTTGAGCCTGGCGACCACCTCGGGTGGGGTTCCCGCCGGCGCGAACAGCGCATTCCAGGTATAGGTCTCATAACCTGGCACGGTCTCGGCAACAGTCGGCATATCGGGGAATGACGGCGCGCGTTCCTTGGTCGTAACGCCCAGGCCTTTCAGCGACTTGGCCTTTATGTGCGCCGAGGAGGACGGGAGGTTGTCGAACATGATCGATACCTGATTCCCGAGAAGGTCGTTCAGTGCCGGACCTGCGCCCTTATAGGGAATGTGCTCCATCTTCACGCCGGCCATGCTTTTGAAGAGTTCGCCGGAAAGGTGGAGCGGCGTGCCATTTCCCGACGATGCGTAGGAATACTTATCCGGATTGGCCTTCAGAAGCTCGATGAGTTCCTTCACGTTGTTGACCGGAAGTTGGGGATTGACCACCAGAACATTGGGAACGACGACGAGAAGTGAAACCGGCGCAAAATCGGTGACCGGATCATAGGGCTTCGTCTTCAGCATGAGCGGATTGAGAGCATGGGTCGCAACTGTTCCCATGAGGATGGTGTAGCCGTCGGCATCCGCCTTGGCGACTCGGGCCGCGCCGAGATTACCGCCGGCGCCGCCGACATTTTCGACGATCACCTGCTGCCCGAGGGATTTCGACATGTTGGCTGCCACAAGTCGGGCAACGAGATCGGTCGAACCACCCGCCGCAAAGGGGACGACGAGTGTAATCGCGCGCTCGGGGAATGTTTGCGCAGTTGCGGGCAATACGGATGCGACTACCGTACCGACGGTCAGTCCGAGAACAGTGCGCCTATTAAATCCCATGAAGAACTCCTCCCATGAACTTGATCGAGATTAGCAATCAAGAAAACATAGTTGGGCCAGGCAATAACGCAACCGTCTCGTCTACTTCTTGTACCGGAACACCCCAAACAATGCTGGCATCCGCTATGACGAGAGCCGCTCCCAGGCGGCTCTCCATAAGCTTCAAGGCGAACGTTTTCAGATTAATTTGTTGCTGGGGCTCGTGCAGGAGCGGGCGCTGTATAGAACGCATCAAGCGTTGTTTTCATGGGCTTTAGCGCGGCTTCAGAAAGGTACATCATGTGCCCTCCTTCAAAAACCTTCACCGGAATCTGCTTATCAAGCCCGCCAAATCTGATCTTCAGTTCCGTCGTGTAGAACGGGGTGGCGCTGTCGTAATAGCCCTGAAGCACAATTGCTTTTACCGTCGGATCCTTGTTGAGAAGGTCCCTCAAATCTGGAACCCCTTGCACAGGGACATCGTCCTTATAGTCGCAGCCGCAATGTCCACGATAGCCAGGATCGTATTCCGTGAAACTTTTCTCCATAAAGCGCGCATCCAGGATACGGGGGCCCGTGGGTTCCGGGACAGGCGGACTATCGGATCGCTCCTTCGAGAAATAGTTCATGTATGTTTTTAAATGGTGGCCAATTTCGTATAGTAGAAGTTTGTCTGTAACGCTATCGGGTTCGTAGTCGTCGGCCAACCACCGCGTATCGTACTGCGTGTTACGATTTGCCGGTGGAATCGAGGTCAGCCAACTACGAGTTAGTTTCCCCCAACCAACTTCTTTGCCCGTCATTCCTCTCAACTCCGCCAACAGAGGCTCTATTTCCTTTAGTGTCTTCTCATCGGGAGAGCGGTCCGTCCCTAACATATCCCAACGAAGCTTGTAAAACGGCATCAACCGCTCACTTAACTGCCTCAAATAGTCGGCATATTCATCAATGCTGCTCTCACGGTGCCATCGCTCTTCCGGTTTCCGAAAGTAACGATCGATCATGCCCCATACCGGGTTGTCGGAATAGTGCTTGACTGCAAATTGCTGGTCTTCATTGAGACTGGGATCGTCTCCAAAGCCCGGCGAGAAAAGTACCAGCCCCGAAAGCACATCTGTCGGCTTACCCGACGGATCGGGGTCGAAGTCTTTTGTACCTGCATCGACCAGCAAGCGACCCGCCGCCGCTATCCGGGCAGCACCGGCTGACTCTCCAAAGAGATATTTCGGAGAACTCTGCCGGTTGTACTTGTTGCTGTAGCTCGTCACAATATCCCGGGTAATCGCCGCGTCGCCACCATAGCTGTAGAACTCATTTCCAAATGGCTCAATTGGTCGCGAAAAGCCGGAACCAACGGGATCGACGAACACAAGATCACTTTGATCAAGCAGCGTCTCTTCATTGTCGATCACGGGAAATTTCAGGTCGGCCGCCTTGCGCGAAAGGTTGGGGCTGTCGATTTTCACGCGCTTTGGAGCAAATGATCCCATATGAAGGAAGAAGGAAGCATACCCAGCGCCGCCATTGAAAAAGAACGTCACTGGGCGTTTTTCCGCCGGCAGATCGTCACGCGTATAGGCCATGTAGAAGATTGACGCCTGCGGCTTTTTCTTGCCGTCGGCATCTTTCGGGCTCCACGCGATCAGGTGGCCGGCTCGTGCGGTTAACCACACGGTCTTGCCATTGATGGTCATGTTGTGGCGCTTGACAGATGTCCGCTCATTGACATTTGGCGTAGTGACCGCCGGATTTTCCTTCAAATAGAAGGCATAATCGGGTGGCGCGTAAAGTGCATAGGCCTCCTCATCGAGGCCAACGCCCCTCAGTACTGCCGCTGCGTCATCCCGCTTGCCTGCCTTTACCAGCGCGTCAGCATCACTGCGGGCCGCTGCTTGCGGGTCGGGCAGCGTAGTCGGAACAACATCGCCCGAGACCGGAACGGGCACGCCTTGAGCGACGGTCGTCGCGGTGGGTGCAGGACCGCCAAGCTGGTCAGTATCGCTGGTCGCGAAGCTGCTTGCAGCGGCATGCGGCGTATCGGATCCATCGTTGTTACAGGCTACAAGCCCTAAAAGAAGGGCCAAGAATAAGACTCTCACGATCATCAAATTTAGTTCCCAGTATTGGTTTTTTGCGTAACCAGGGTTTTCTTTCAAAGAGAGCGGCTGACGTCAATCCGACGAAAGTTGGATTTTTGCCCAACAAAAAATCAAGTATTGAAACCGCCGATTAAATAGGCGGCCAGCTTCCATTTACAGCAGCGGCGCCGCAACGCAGCGCGTTCGATTTCGTTGTGAGACCCTGCCAAACCGAAATAGTTTTGCCACGCGCTTGAGATCGTGCGCATAGGAGCGCTTACCAACTTAAAAAACCAATGAAAACAAGCATATTTGGTGGTCGCGTGGGATCGGCATACTTGCCGTGGCAAAGGAAATTGAAGCAAATCTTGCCGCGCCGTTGCCGCAAGTTCCGGCTTTGTACCGGCTAATCCAGCGCGGCCAAATGGCCGCTGACCATGGTTGTCGCCTTGGCGTCGTCGCCCTCGTCGGCATGTGCAAATGTGGTGGCGGACGCAAGGATGGTCAGCGCCAAGCGCGACGGCGACGTGCATGAATTGCTGCGCTCGGTGATCTTGCACGCTTGCAGAACAAGGCTTTTCAGCACCGGCGAACTCGAAGCGATGCTAAAGGAGCAAGACGACGATGGCCGATGACTCTGTAAGTCTCGTTCGCACCGACATTAACCGTAACGTACTTCAGCGCTTCCGTTCGTCCTGACAAGTTTGATGCGAACAGCTGACTTCAGCAATCCGTCGATAGTGGAAGGATTCGAGATGCGAATGAACCCAAAATTTGTCGCCGTTATCTCGCTCGTCGCTGCCAGCTTAGGCGCGTCGCCAAGTTCGGCACAAGACGGCAGTGAAACATTGGGCGGGCAGCCGCCAGCGGGTGCGACCGCCTCCGTCAAAGATTTCGACTACCAGATCAAGTACCAAAGGGCATTCGAAGCTGTCCTATGGAATATGCCTGCGATAGCGATTTACAGTTTCCGGCGGGCCGCGTTCACCGACCTTGGCATGAAGGACAATGACATCATCGCCTATTCCGCGCCCGCGACGCCAAAGCTTGAGGCGATCACTGCGAACAGTACAACGCCCTACATCTCGGCCTTTAGCGACCTTCGCAAAGGCCCCGTCGTGCTGGAGGTTCCGGCAGCGAGCGAAGAAGGCAGCGGCTACGGTCAGGTAGTAGACGCTTGGCAATTGACCATCGCTGATGTTGGGCCCTCTGGTCTTGACAAGGGTAAGGGAGGCAAACTGCTGTTCACCCCTCCCGGCTACGAGGGAACCATCCCAGCGGGCTATATTCCTGTTGCCTCACCGAATTATCGCATCGCCTTTGCCTTCCGGTCGATACGCGCACCGGGTAAAAGCGTGGCAGACGCTTACGCTTACGCCAAGCGGCTGCGTATGTACTACCTATCGGAGGCGAATAATCCCCCGGAGCAGCGCTTCATTGATCCCATCAACGAGCGCTATCCGACGCTGCCGTTCTATGACGAGCGGCATTTCGAAGATATGGCCGCGGTCATGAGTGTCGAGCCCGTGAAAGAGCAAGACAAAGTCATGATCGGGATGCTGAAGTCGCTGGGCATCGAGCCGGGTAAGCCCTATGCACCCGACGAAAAGACAAAAAAGGCGATGAGGCAGGCGGCGATCGATGCCTGGTTCTTCATGCAGGAATGGTTCGACAATATTCCCGAAGACCGTCTCTTTTGGCCGGATCGTCACTACGCCTCTCTACTCATGACAGATGCCAACCGACGCTTTACATTCGTCTATGACGATCACATCGATCTCATCAACCGCGCCGCTGAGTATTTCTGGTGCACATACATGCCGAAGGAACTGACCGACAACCCCGCGACCCAGTATTTGATGGCGATGGCTGACAAGGACGGCAAGCCGTTAGAAGCGGGAAAGCTCTATAAGTTGGACGTACCCGCCGAAATGCCCGTCAAGCAGTTCTGGGCCTTCACCGTCTACAACCGCGCCACCATGTCCTTCATCTACAGCGACTCCAATCGCACTACGCTTTCCTCCTACGACATTGACGGAATGAAGAAGAACGCCGATGGCGGCGTCACGATTTATGTCGGGCCGAAGGCCCCCACTGGCCTTGAATCGAACTGGATACCGACGGCAGGAAAGCGCCCGCTTCCTGCGATGCGGTTCTATGGGGGAACCGACGCTCTGAACAACAAGTCATTCAAGATGCCTGACATGGAGTTGGTGGAGTAAACGCGCCTGTGGGCGAATGTAATCCCAAGTACCGGCACTATTCGCCCCTGCTCCGGGCCGGGAACGCGGTAAAACGTGGGTTGTTCAAGAATTAGATGGGTGATCTGCGCCGGCGAGTCATTCAGCATCGAACGGCGGCAAGCCCGCCTCGGCTGGCTCGGTTTCGTTCTCGCCTTCATCGCGTTCAGCTGTCAGGCATACAAGACACTGATGCTGGGGTAGTTGCCGCCTGACAGCCATTTTTTCGGCGACGAGATTCGATTGCCAAACCTCAACTGCCGTTTCGCCACTGCCACGGCGGTATGGGGTTTTGGGTGCGCCATAGACCAACCTTCTTTGATCTGGCCCAGTTCTCTAAGCGATTCAACTTACCTTGTCGGTCTCTTGGCAAATGATCGTAGAACATGCGCATTACCCATGCGTGACCAAGAGTAACCATCCGCTCATTGACGTTTATCCACTCCTCGCCATTCGCGGATTTAACATAAATTGTAGCCAATGTTCTCCCGTAGCAGTCTATCCCATGCGCTTCCAGATGCACGTTTCGTCCACCGACCAGCTTTCTGAGACCGTATGTAGCGGTATCCCCCCAATGCTGGCCGTCCTCCGGGCAATCGATCGAATCCAGCCGGATTTTTATGTTGTCCCATCCCGTCGCAACGATGACTGTATCGCCATCGATGACGTATATGACTTTAGCCTTTGGAAAGCTTTCGATAAGCGCTCTTGCCGCATAGCCGTTTAGCGCTTTCTTTTTTTCTGTGCTGCGGTAACCGAGGACTTCGACTGGAGTCGAAAGGCGGGGTGATTGCTCGTTTAGCGCTGTCTTTGTGCTGCCGAAACCAACGACTCTGACTGGAGTCGATTTGCGGGCTGATGGCCCGTTTAGGTTTCCAAATAAGGCCCTGCAGATTGATTTAATTAAACGGAGCATTGCGAACTCAGGCGGATCACTTGGAGCGAAACTGAAAAATCAAAGGTGCGACCGCTCACAGTCTAAGGCACTGCCGCCCGTCATACAGATTTGCGAAACGTTAGGCTTGCGGTGCGAAGCCAAATATTTGCGCGAAGCTGCCAAAGGTAAGCTTTCCGCTCGACTCGCAAATTCCCCAACAAGATGGCTTTATCGCGTACGATTTGGCGCTCCAAAACGTTTGCAATGTATTCACCATGAGGTGGGATTTCTTGGGCGCCGATCCGCATATTTGTGGCAAATCTTGCCACGTCCTTGCCACGCGGCTAGTTCGATGGCTCTACCCTTTTGCTTTCATTAAATGAACCGCAAAGTCGCAATTGTTTTGCCACAAATCATCGCTCTAAGTGTGCGCGTTGACCGACCACCGATCTGATAAAGAGGAATTCGAAAATGCGCTTCTTTGTAGCAACATTCATGTTTGTCGCGTCCCTGTTCCCGGTCGGTGCACTTGCGGACGATGCGCAAGGGACGATTACCAAGATCGACGAGGACAACTCGACGATCACGCTCGACGATGGCAAAATTTATAAACTGCCGGGTGAGTTCGATCTCAGCGTCATTGAGAAGGGCATGAAGGTTACGTTGATGTTCGATGTCGTCAACAAGGAACGCTTCATCACCGATATCGAAGAAACGCAGGAATAGTCGCGGGCACGGAAATGCTGCGCACGGCTAAAGCCAGGTGAGCTGGCCGTGCTCGAGCCGCAGGATGTGATCCTGGGTGATGGCAAGGTTGGCCGCATCGTGGCCATCCAGCCCCTTGATCATCTGGAAAATCGTTCGAAGGCAGCCGCCATGGGTCACACACACGGTCGGACCCTTCACTTCCGACAACCAGCTCGCCACGCGCAAACCGAGCATCGCATAGCTCTCGGCCGTCGGTCCCGGCGGCACGAAGGTCCACTTGTCGCGCGCGCGCTCTTCAACGAGATCAGGCGTCTTTCTTGCAATATCCTCGATCATAAAGCCCTGCCAGTCACCGAAACTGACTTCCATCAGCCGCGGATCGGTGTGGTATGCCTTTGGATCGACACCCATGCGGGTGCGGATGCGCTCCATGGTTTCGCGCGTGCGGCGCAACGGGCTCGCGACAAAGTCAAAGCCTGCGCCATCGCCGATGAGCGATTTGATCAGATCGCCATTGCGATCGGCCTGGGCACGCCCACGTGCATTGATATCGATGTCTTCCTGACCCTGGATCCGTTCCGTCACATTCCAGTCCGTCTCGCCATGACGCGAGAAATAAATCAGCGTGTCGGGCGGGATCACTTCAATGCTCAATCTTTCACGACGGAAATGTCGGGGGCATCCACGGCTTTCATGCCGACAACGTGGTAGCCGCTGTCGACGTGATGTACTTCGCCGGTGACGGAGCGCGAAAGGTCGGAGAGGAAGTAAAGTCCTGCATCGCCCACTTCCTCGATGCTGACGGTACGGCGCAGCGGAGCATTATATTCGTTCCACTTGAGAATGTAGCGGAAATCGCCAATGCCCGAAGCCGCAAGGGTCTTGATCGGGCCGGCAGAGATGGCGTTCACGCGAATATTGTCGGGGCCAAGATCGACGGCGAGATATTTGACGCTCGCCTCAAGCGCTGCCTTGGCAACACCCATGACGTTGTAGTTCGGCATCACCTTCTCGGCGCCGTAATAGGTCAGTGTCAGGATGGAGCCGCCGCCGGTCATGAGCTTTTCGGCGCGCTTGGCAATCGCCGTCAGCGAATAGACCGAAATCAGCATCGTCTTGCTGAAGTTTGCCTCCGTCGTGTCGACATAACGGCCGGTCAGTTCGTCCTTGTCGGAAAACCCGATCGCATGGACCACGAAATCGAGCTTGCCCCACTCCTTCTCGAGAGCAGCAAAGCAGGCGTCTATGGTCGCTGCATCGCCGACATCGCAGTGGCCGCACAGAAAGGCACCGAGTTCCTCGGCAAGAGGCTCGACGCGCTTCTTCAAAGCATCGCCCTGATATGTGAATGCGAGTTCGGCGCCGGCATCGTGAGCTGCCTTGGCAATGCCCCAGGCGATCGACCTGTTGTTGGCCACGCCCATAATCAGGCCTCGTTTACCCTGCATCAAACCGGCTTTGGCGGTCATATACCAACCCTTCGTGAGACTTATAATTGATGTGCGGTATCGCACAGCCCGCGCCGGGCTTCAAGCATGCTCTCAATGTCGTTTTGGTTTTTCAGTGACCGGATTCGCGCAAGAATGCTTCGAGCGCGGGATCACCATTTTCGGGCAGCATGACGCGAACATGGGCGAAAAGATCGCCATGTCCGTCTACCTTCTTCGGCAAACCCTTGCCCTTGAGCCGCAAAACACGGTCTGAACTGGTCCATGGCGCTACTTTTACCGCCACCCGACCATTGAGCGTCTCGACTTCCTCGCGGGACCCAAGAACGGCGTCGCGCAGCGAAACCGGCAAGTCGACGTGGATGTCCCTGCCCTCGACACGGAATTTCGGATGCGGCCTGAAACGGATTGTTACCAGGGCGTCACCCGGGGTGCCACCCACAACCTCCTCGCCCTGCCCTTTCAGGCGAATCGTCTGGCCGTTCTCGACACCCGTCGGCAGCTTGATCGCCAGCCGCTTGCCATTCGGAAAGATCGCTTCCACCTTTTCGGCGCCCGCCGCCTGTTCAAGGGTAATATCGATCGTTGCCTGCAGGTCTGCGCCTTTACGTGGGCCAGCGCGGCGCGACCCGCCAAAGCCACCGCCCATACCGGCACCCTCGCCAAACAGGCTGCTCAATATGTCTTCCGCGCCGAAGCCCGAATTGCCCGCCGTGCTCGAGCGAAACTCGAAGCCGCCAGGGCGGTGGCGCCCGCCGCCAAAGCCGGCGAAGGGGTCACCCTCGCCGCCTGCGAAGCCTTCGAAACCATGCGGAACACGTTGCTTGCCTTCCGCGTCGATCTCACCGCGATCGAACTGGCCGCGGCGCTCTTTGTCGCCGACGATCTCATAGGCCTGGTTGATCTCGGAGAATTTTGACTGCGCCTTCGGATCATCCTGATTCTGGTCGGGATGGTATTTTTTGGCGAGTTTGCGAAACGCCGATTTTATTTCTTCAGGCTTCGCCGTCTTGGCGACGCCCAGCACGCTATAGGGATCGCGCATGTGTCTGCCTTTCCTCGCACGAGCGAGATGTCTTGGGATTCCGCAGCTATATGCTCATGAATAGGAAGAAATTCCAGAGATTTGAAGCAAAAAACTACGGAATTGGCTCGGCCGCTGCAACCACCTACATAGGACCGAACGATTTCAACGTCCATTGACCGCCATTCTGCATGCAGGTCTCGCCCTTATAGAGCATCACACCATCAAATGATTCGCGCGATGTCTGAAATTCGCGGCAAAGCTCGGTGTCGTTCTTCTTCTCGGCAATGGCCGTTATCGTGCCCTGACTGCCGGTTTCGGGGTTGGACCACGGGACCGGATTCTTTCCCCACTGGGTAAAATTGAGCGCCGAGACGATATTGCGGACAGTCGTCTGGTCGGATGAACCCTTTGCGTCGGCGACTTGCGCCGGAGCAACCGAACCGGTTACGGTTGTCTGATCTGGAACCGCTTTCTCGACGCTGAAATCCTTCATGGCACAGCCCTGCAGACTCAACACAACAACCATTGCGAGGCCGGCAAAGGGCCCGCTTATACGCCGTTTTTCTGCACCGAATTTCTTGCTATCAGATCGTGGAAACGCCAAACACATGCCTCTCTCTAACAGGGTCAATTCGAAATGACTATGGGACTATGGATTAAATGAAGTTAATAACAGATGACTTCACAGAGAATTCCGAACCGTTCGCGCTCTTCGAAGAATGGCTGGCGGACGCCACCAAAACTGAGCCAAATGATCCCAATGCCGTCGCGCTTGCCACAGTCGACGCCGCCGGCCTGCCCGACGTGCGCATGGTGCTCTTAAAGGGTTTCGACAGCCAAGGTTTTGTTTTCTATACGAATTTTGAAAGTCGAAAAGGAGAGGAAATCCTTGGTTCGATGAAGGCGGCCATGTGCTTCCACTGGAAGTCGCTGCGCCGGCAGGTACGGGTACGCGGACCGGTCGAGATCGTCAGCAAGGAAGAGGCGGACGCCTATTACGCAACACGGCCGCGCGGCAGTCGGATCGGCGCATGGGCTTCGAAACAGTCGCGGCCGCTCGAAAGCCGGTTCGCACTGGAAAAGGCCGTGGCCGAATTTACCGCCCGCTACGCGATCGGGGAAATTCCCCGTCCAGACTATTGGTCGGGGTTCCGAATCCGTCCGACTTCGATCGAGTTCTGGCACGACCGGCCATTCCGCCTGCACGACCGCGTTCACTTCAGCCGCGAAACGCCGCAGGGCGACTGGAACAAGACACGGCTCTATCCGTGAGCAGGACCGGGTCTAGAATTTAACCCTTCTTGCGTCCGAGGAAGGCCATGAACGCGCCGCGCGCCTCGTCCGACTGGAGGCGTTCGGCAAAGAGCTTTGCCTCAAGCTTGATGCGATCGACCGTATCCTGCCTCGGCATCCGTAACAGGTCGCGGGCGATCTGCATGGCTGGCGGCGGCTTTGACGCGATCTCGGTCGCCGCTTTCAAAACGGTTGCTTCCAGTTCTTCGGTCTCGACCAACCTGTAGACCAGGCCAGCTTCCTTGGCCTCGACTGCATTGAGTCCGTCGCCCATTGCGAGAAAAGCAAAGGCGCGCTGATGCCCCATCAGCGCCGGGCCAAGCAGGCTTGAAGCCGCCTCAGGTACCAGTCCGAGATCGACGAACGGCGTCTTGAAGTAGGATTGCGGGGTCGCGAAGCTCAAATCGCAATGAAGCTGGAGTGTGGAACCGAGACCGATGGCAAGGCCGTCGACGCCTGCAAGCAGCGGTTTCTTCGCATTGGCGACGGCAATGAGAAAGTCGATGACTTCGGTGCCCATTTGGCCGGTCGTGGCAAAGGCCATGAAATCCTGAAGGTCGTTGCCTGAAGAAAATGCGCCCGGTATGCCGAAGAAGACATTGGCGCGAATTTCCGGATCATCGTCGCTGTCGATGATCGCCTTCGACATTGCCGCATACATTGCGCGCGTTAGCGCATTCTTTTTCTCCGGCCGGTTCATGCGAATGACTTGAACCGCGCCGTGGCGCTCGACCTCGATATGATCCGACATGATGGTTCCTCTGTTAGGCAAGTGCCTTGCGTGCGGCGAGCAAGCTGGCAGCACCATGAATGACGCGGTCTTTCAGCGCTGACGTTTCCGCGAGAAGATTTTCGGCAAAGAACCGCGCTAGTGCCGTGCGCCCGGCATTGTCACTCCCGAGCGCTCCCTTGGCGAGATAGGTGGCACCACCCGCAAGACCGAAAAGGCGCAGGAACGGTGTCGCTCCCGCAAGGGCCTCACCGACCTTGCCCTCGGCGACTGCGTCTTGCAGCCAGGCTCCCGCCTGCGCAAGATCATCCAGTCCCGCCAGAAGCCGCGGCCCGGTCTCGCCGAACTCGGCAACGTTCGAGGCAGCGACAGCATTCGCCACGTCGCGCAATTCAGCAATGTAGGCCGCGAAATGTTGACCACCGCCAAGGGCGAGCTTGCGCTGAACGAGGTCGATGGCCTGTATGCCGTTGGTACCTTCATAAATCGGGGCGATGCGCGCGTCGCGCAGCAACTGCGCTGCGCCCGTTTCCTCGATATAGCCCATGCCGCCATGGACCTGGATGCCAATCGAGGCAACGTCCACGCCGATGTCGGTCGAGAATGCCTTGGCGACCGGCGTCAAAAGGTTGGCGCGGTCGGACCAGTGTCGAGCATCGTCGCCCTCGCCGGTCCTCGCCATGTCGATGGCGTGGGCGCAGGCATAGGCTATGCCACGTGCAGCGCCGGTCAGGCCCTTCATCGTCAGGAGGTTACGCTGGACATCAGGATGCTCGATGATCGGGCTCATGCCATCGCCCTTCCAGCCGGGCGCACGCATCTGGCGGCGCTCCTCGGCATAGGCGAGCGCCTTCTGATAGGCGGCTTCCGCCACAGCCACGCCCTGGATTCCGACGGCAAGCCGGGCGTTGTTCATCATGGTGAACATGCAGGCTAGACCCCGGTTCTCTTCGCCGATCAGCCAGCCCACCGCACCAGGCTCGCGGTCCCTGGCAAACCCGTCACCGTAAATCATCGTGCAGGTGGGCGAGCCATGGATACCCATCTTGTGCTCGACGCCGCCACAGAACACGTCGTTGCGGGCGCCGAGCGGTCCGGCGGCATTGACGAGGAACTTCGGAACGAGAAATAGCGAGATGCCTTTCGTCCCAGCCGGAGCGTCGGGAAGCCGCGCGAGAACGAGGTGAACGATGTTGTCGGTGAGGTCGTGTTCGCCATAGGTGATGAAAATCTTGCTGCCGAAAATGCGATAGGTACCATCGTCAGCCCGTTCAGCGCGCGTGCGCAGCGCGCCGACGTCGGAACCTGCCTGCGGCTCCGTCAGGTTCATCGTGCCCATCCACTCGCCAGATACAAGTTTCGGCAGATAGAGTTGTTTGAGATCGTCGGTTGCGTGGGCATCGAGCGCCTCAATAGCCCCAAGGGTCAGTGTGGGACCGATGCCGAAGGCCATCGAGCCTGAATTCCACATCTCGAAAGTCGCGATCGCGAGCATCATCGGCAGGCCCTGCCCACCAAACTCTTCGCGCCCCGTCAAGGCATTCCAGCCGCCCTCGATCCATTCGCGGTAGACGTCCTTCCAGCCAGTCGGCGTCGTAACCTCGCCATCCTTGAGAGGCGTACCATGCTGGTCACCAACTTCGAGCAGCGGCGCGACCCGCGTCGAAGCAAACCTGCCCGCCTCTTCAAGGATGGCATCGACGAGGTCGCCTGAAAGCTCGCCAAATCGGCCCTGTTCCATCGCGGCATCGAGACCGGCGGTCACTCTCAGGGTGTGGGCGATTTCCTCGACGGGCGCGCGGTACATGGTCACGTCTCCTCATGCGTGATGCTTTGTTGCGCTGCGCACATTGCAACCGCACGGGCGTGCAAGGCAAGTGTATTTTTACGTAAACGTAAGATATTTGCAGAATGGAGCGTTCGATTGCACATACCCCAGCGCGCCTAACGTGACGGCGCAGCGAGGCGAAGGAGACCGGCATCACGCTTGAAGCGCTCGGCAAGGAACGCCACGCAAAGCCTGACCTTGGCGGCGGCATGCTTGCTGTGTGGATAGACGGCGTGGATCGGGGCCGCTGGCAGTGGAAGTTCGGGAAGCACCACCTCAAGCCTTCCGGCTTCAATATCCTGCTGTACGTCCCAGATGGATTTGAGCACGAGCCCTGCACCCTTAAGCGCCCATGCGTGCGCCAGTTCCCCGTCGTTGCAGGCAAATGTACCGCGCACGCGAACGGTCCTGCCGTCGGCGAAACTCCAATGGTCGAGCGGCGGATTGCCGAAAACAATGCAGTCGTGTTCGACCAGTTGCTCCACTAATACGGGGCGGCCCCGCCGCTGCAAGTAATCGCGCGAACCGCAGATGACACGGACGTTCGGGGCGATCTGGCGTGCGATCAGGCTCGAGTCTGCAAGTTCGCCCACGCGAATTGCCAGATCGAATCCGCCGTCGATAATGTTGGCGACAGTATCCGATGCATCGAGATAGATGTGCAGATCCGGATGGAGCGCCTGGAACTCGCGCAGCAGCGGCACCAGCCTGCGACGTCCAAAAGCAACCGTCGACGTGATGCGCAGGGTTCCGGTCACAGTCTGCCGGCCTCGTGTGACCTGTAATTCCGCTTCCTCGATGTCGGCTAGGATTCGCACACAACGCGCATGGAACGACGCGCCCTCCTCGGTAAGCGCGAGTGTTCGTGTTGTGCGGCTTATCAAGCGCACCCCAAGACGTTCTTCCAGCCTCGCCAATTTGCGGCTGATAACAGCGAGCGAAAGACCAAGCTCGCGTCCGGCCGCCGAGAGCTAGCCAGCATCTACGACCCGTACGAATACCATCATATCGAAAAGATTATCAGCCATATTATTGCTGATATCACAATAAACTATCTCCAATACAAGCTATTCTTGCCAATTCGAAAGAGGGATAAACTTGTCGGTAAATCAACGTATAGGCAGGTGCGACGATGCAATCTCTCAGGAATAAACGCTTTTTGGTTGTCGGAGGCAGTTCGGGCATCGGGCTTGCCGTCGCCGCAAGGGCGGCTGAAGCAGGGGCGGCGGTCACGATCGCCTCGCGCTCGCAGGCCAAGCTCGAGACGGCACGCAGCACCATCGGCGAGGCCGTCGAAGCTAGCGCACTGGATACGGGTGATGAGCTAGCCATCGAACGCTTCTTTGCCAGTCACGAGCCCTGGGATCATATTGTTGTCTCGGCAGCACAGACGCTGACGGGATCCGTGCGCGGCCTTGGACTCGCCGACGCCAAAGCGGCGATGGAAAGCAAATTCTGGGGTGCGTATCGCGTGGCTCGCGGGGCAAGGTTGAATGAGGACGCTTCGCTGACATTTGTCTCGGGGTTCCTCAGCGTCAGGCCCTCGGCGACATCGGTTCTGCAGGGAGCCATCAATGCGGCACTCGAAGCACTGGCGCGGGGGCTTGCTCTCGAGCTTGCGCCGACAAGGGTCAATGCCGTATCGCCGGGGCTTATTGAGACGCCCCTCTGGTCCGAGATACCGGATGACAAGCGCGCCGCAATGTTCGCCAATGCGGTCGAGCGCCTACCGGTGCGCCGCATCGGGCAGCCCGATGACATTGCGAGCGCTATCCTATTCCTCGCCACGACGCCCTTCGCCAGCGGTTCGACCGTGCGCGTCGATGGCGGTGGTGCAATCGCATGACAGTCCCGGCCCTCGACCATATGACGCTCCGAACCCGGGACCTCGAAGCAACGCGCCTGTTTTTCGAGACTGTCCTTGGGCTTGCGCCCGGCTACCGGCCCGCCTTTTCGTTTCCCGGTTACTGGCTCTATGCGGGTGCCGAGCCTATCGTCCATCTCATTCCGGGCCATGGTGGCGCCGTTGACCGGAACGGCGAGCCAATCGACCACGTCGCATTTCGCCTTACTGACTACGATGCGATGCGCGGCAAGCTCGATGCGCTTGGCATCGGATATTCTCCGATGGAGTTGCCGGAACTCGGGGAGCGGCGTCTGTTCATCCAAACGCCAACTGGCATACTCATCGAACTGGTCTTTCGGAGTGCCACCGCAACCACCAGATCCGAATCCTAGCGGCGCTGCGATGCAGGGCCATTTCACAATTCTCCTTGGGGGTAACCATGAAGATCGATCTGAAAGGCAAGACCGCAATCGTGACAGGCTCGACCGCTGGCATAGGCCTTGCCATTGCCAAGGGTCTGGCTCGCGCGGGAGCCGAAGTGGTCTTGAATGGACGGACGCAGGCCAGCGTCGACAAGGCAATCGCTGAATTGCAACAAGCCGTCCCTGAGGTAAAGGTGCGCGGCATCGCCGCCGATCTCGGCACAGCCGAAGGTTGCGCAGCGCTCGTGGCCGAGGAACCTTCCGCAGATATTCTCGTCAACAACGTCGGCATTTTCGGCCCACAGGATTTCTTTGAGACGCCGGATGAGGAATGGGAGCGGTTCTTTGCCGTGAACGTGATGTCTGGCGTGCGCCTCTCGCGCTCCTACCTGCCGGGAATGGCTGAACGCAATTGGGGCCGAGTAATCTTTCTCTCGTCCGAGTCCGGATTGAATATCCCGGTCGACATGATCCACTACGGCGTCACGAAGACAGCGGATCTTGCCGTGTCGCGCGGGCTTGCCAAGCGGATGGCTGGCACGAACGTAACAGTGAATGCGGTATTGCCCGGTCCAACGCTCTCCGAAGGCGTACGTGACATGCTGAAGGATGACCAGGAAAAAACCGGAAAGCCGATGGAGCAAGTCGCGGCGGACTTTGTCAGCGCCAACCGGCCAAGCTCCATTCTTCGCCGCGCGGCAACCGTCGAGGAAGTGGCCAACATGGTTGTCTACGTTGCTTCCCCACTATCGTCGGCAACGACCGGCGCGGCCCTCCGGGTCGATGGCGGCGTCGTCGATACAATTGCCTGACGGGGCAACTTGCACGGAATTAGCGGTGACTAACGGAATATTAACCGCGATGCGCCGACCATCGTTGGTTAGTATGGGTTTGACCGCACCGTGTGAAGGATTCTCATTTGACGATCCGCGTGCCCAGATTTGCCATTGCAGTTGCCCTTGCGGCATTGTTCCTTGGCGATCTTGCGCAGGCGGCATCCGAATTCACCACGCCATGGTCGAACAAGCAGCGCGCCATCGTCCTCGACGGCTACGAGCACAATTCTTTCAATCTTGTCGAAATCGCCAAGGATTCGAGGATCGCAGCCTTCATCCACAAGGGATCGGATGGCCTGCCCGCAAACTACCAGTGCAAACGCATCACCGATGTGATGCAGCAGGAACTATGCAAGCGCATCTGGCGCAACTACGCCGTCTCGCGTGAGCTTTACCAGACGCGGCGGATACTGGCGAAAGCGCTCGGCCTCAAATGGGGTGCCTATCATCTCGCCCGTCCGGGCAATCCCATCGAGCAAGCTAACCATTTCGTTGACTATGCCGAGCCGAGCGATGACGAACTTGTCGCGATCGATATCGAAGACAACGATCCGGCAAAATTCATGTCGCTCCAGGACGCGGAAATTTTCGCCGAGCACATCAAGTTCAGGATCGGTCGCTATCCGGTGCTTTATACGAACGGCACGACTGCAAGATACATCGCCGACCATCGTCTGGAGTTTCCTATCCTGTCGCGCCTGCAGCTCTGGTATGCGCGTTATGAGAGCGATATCGCGCCGCATTTTCCCAAGGGCAACTGGCGCGACTATGCCCTTTGGCAATTCACCTCGCAGAGCAATTGCAGCAAGCAGAAGTGCCCCTATCGCCCGGCGGGAACCAATCGCGACATCGATGTCAACATAACGGACATGACGGTGGCGCAGCTTCGGCGCGCCTGGCCGCTGGGGCAGCTGGTCGATGCCATACCGCTGGACGATCTGCCCACGCCGGGCAATCGCCCGTCACCGCCTGAGGATATACTGATGGCTGCGGCGCAGCCGCCGCTCCTCGATTATCGGCACTTGAAGGAAATGGCGGGAGCGCTCAGAACCGTCGCAGCAAATTTCGTGGTGGGAGCTTCAGCGCTGCTTGAGAAGAACGATCCAAGCGCCGCCAAAGTCGACCAATCGATGACAGCTTCGATTTCGCTGAAGCACGATACGGACGAACGATTGACCGGTCTTTCAATCCGCAAGGCAACCATCGAGACGCTTTTGACAAGCCTTCGTGAGCCCTCGCGGCTGGCGCCCGCCTATCCAGGCATTGCTGTCACATCCTACTGCTTCAGATATGCAGCTCCCTTATCCGACCAGACCACGAACTGGCAGCTCGCCGCCTTGGGGCCGCTCCTATAGGGCGCTGGCCTCGCGCTCGATTGCACGCCAACCGATATCGCGCCTGTAAAAACCTTCCGGCCAATCGATCTTTGCGATCGCCGCATAGGCCGCCGCTTGGGCTGCGGCCACTGTGCGGCCCGTTGCTGTAACGTTCAACACGCGGCCACCATTGGCAACAAGCTCGCCATTCTTCTCGGCGGTACCCGCATGAAAAATCTCGACTGAACCATTGTCAGCGGCCGTATCCAATCCTCTGATAACGCTACCCTTTTCGGGCGCCGCCGGATAGCCCTTGGCCGCCATGACGACCGTCAGCGCCGGTTCATCGTTCCAACGCACCGAGACTTGGTCGAGCATGCCGTCGGCGGCTGCCTTCAGGAGCAGCAACAAGTCGTCCTTCAGGCGCAGCATCAGCACTTGGGTCTCCGGATCGCCGAAGCGCGTATTGAACTCGATCAGCTTCGGGCCATCCTTCGTGATCATCAGCCCGGCGAACAACACGCCGCTGAACGGCGCGCCGATTTCCGCCATGCCGCGCATGGTTGGCTCGATCAGTTCGCGCATCGTGCGATCGATCATCGCCTGCGTCATGACCGGCGCGGGAGAGTAAGCTCCCATTCCGCCGGTATTGACCCCCGTATCGCCATCGCCGACGCGCTTGTGATCCTGGGCGGTGCCGAATGGAACGGCAATCTTGCAATCGCAAAGACAGAAGAAGCTGGCCTCTTCGCCATCAAGATATTCTTCGACGACAACTTCCGCGCCTGCACCCCCGAATGCACCGGAAAAACAGGCGTCAACGGCGCCGAGCGCGTCCTGGAGTTCAAACGCCACGACAACCCCCTTGCCGGCGGCGAGACCGTCGGCCTTGACGACGATTGGCACGCCCTGCTGCCTGACATAGGCCTTGGCTGCGTCGGCCTGCGTGAATCGTTGGTATGCGCCTGTCGGAATGTCGAAGCGGGCGCAGAGGTCCTTCGTAAAACCTTTTGAGCCTTCAAGTCTTGCCGCTGCCCTGGATGGACCAAAAACCGATATGCCCGCAGCGCGAAGTTCGTCGGCAATTCCGGCAACCAGCGGCGCTTCGGGTCCGACTACGACAAAATCTATGGATTTGTCCTTACAAAACGCGATGACGTCCGCATGGTTTGCGGGATCGAGCGCAACGCATTCAGCAACAGTGGCGATGCCCGGATTGCCGGGCGCACAGTAAAGCTTCGTCAATACGGGCGATGCCGCGATCTTCCATGCCAGCGCGTGTTCGCGGCCACCGGACCCAATAAGCAGGACTTTCATCGACATCGTGCTCCGCATCTTTACGTGTTGCCGTTCGGTATGGCCTCAACACGCGAGGGTCAAGCGCCTCTCGCAAATTTGCCCGGAAAACCGTCTATAATGCTTGACTGCATCGATGTCCGCTGCAAGGTCAGGCCATGACACCTGAAAAAGACATTATTCAGTCGACGCAAACCCGTGGCCGCGTTTTCGACGCGCCATCGGGCCATTGGGTATACCGGACGCTGCCGAACTGGCTCTGGCCTTACGCACAGCTAGCGCGATGGGACCGGCCGATTGGCTGGTGGCTTTTGCTGTGGCCCTGCTGGTGGGGCGCTGCACTCGCTGCCAGCGCCGGCGCGAAGGTTGGTGACGCGATGTGGTCCGTACTGCCCTCGCCCTATCACCTCATTCTGTTTCTTGTCGGCGCCATCGCCATGCGCGGCGCTGGCTGCACCTATAATGACCTTGCCGATGAGGACATCGACAACAAGGTGGCGCGCACCCGGTCGCGGCCCCTTCCGTCAGGACAGGTAACGCGCAAACAGGCCAAGGTTTTTCTTGTCTTGCAGGCGCTGGTCGGATTGGGCGTGCTCCTGCAGTTCAATCGCTATACGATCTTTCTCGCGATCGCTTCGCTCGCTATCGTCGCGATCTACCCCTTCATGAAACGTATTACCAACTGGCCGCAACTGGTGCTCGGCCTTGCCTTTTCGTGGGGAGCCCTCGTCGGCTGGTCCGCGCATTTCGGCTCGCTCGATTGGCCTGCGCTCCTGCTCTATGCGGGATCGATCCTCTGGGTCATCGGCTATGACACGATCTATGCCCACCAGGACAAGGAGGACGATGCGCTGGTTGGCGTGCGCTCGACCGCCCGGCTCTTCGGCAGCCGCACCCGCGAAGCGCTCATGATCCTTTACGGGGGAGCGCTGGCGCTGTTTCTTTGGGCCTTTGCCATGGCGGAGGTTCCGATGCCTGCAGTCGCTGGCCTTCTGGCTGCCGGCGCGCACATGTACCGGCAGATTATGACACTTGATATCGACAACCCGTCAGAGTGCCTGCGCCTGTTCAAGTCGAACACGATCGTCGGCTGGCTGATCTTCCTCGGCCTCGTTTTTGGCGGCTTGTGGACGGTGGTCAAGCCGATATTCTGATTGCCAGGGTCAGGGCTTATCTCGATCCCTGGGCAATCACCTCCTGGCCGCCAATGACCAATCGCAAACCGAGATCGCCCACTTTTCGGCGGGCGAGAAACCGCGGCCTGCGACGGCGCGGTTCGCGGCCCTGCCGGCGTTCCTTCGGCGCAGAGACTGTGACGGGCCCGATACTCTGTTCAAGCTGCCGCGCCACGCCGTCTTCCTCGACCAGCATCATGGGCAGGCCGAACAGCGACGACCAGGCGCGCCAGTCGGCGGCAATGTCAATCAGATCGTGGGCTACCAGCAGTGGCACCGAAAGGTGCGGGTCAGTGTGCATGAGTTCGAGCGTGACGGTGATGTCGCCGATTTCGTCTTCGGTTGCGCGCGCCGTGACGCCCAAAAAGGCGCAAGCGGGTAAGGCGAGCGATATTGGCAGATGGCTGGCAGGCAAGAGGCGCTTTACGACCGCCCCCCGTTCATGCAGCGTAAAGGTGACATCGCCGCGGTCGTCGCGCGTGGCATAGGTGACCGTCTGTGGCAGGTGGAATGGGTCAAGCCGGAATTCCCGACCTGCCCAAACCGGCTTGGCTCCGGCTTTGTTCATGTGACGCCTTCTGTCGATCCTGAGAGCCGGTATTCCGGTCATCTCGTTTTCATTTCCCTGTAGAGCGGACCATTTTTGGTCTCGTATGGGGAAACAATAGGCGCCAATCCTGCCCATCCCGCTTAACGAACTGGGTTAACTGTTTCTCATCGAAAAGGATGGTTATCGAATACCAACCGGCTCCAAGGTTTTGGTAAGGCGGGTGAATGAAAGGTTGAGAGGGCGTGAGCTTCGAACCTACAGAACCTTGCCGGGATTCATGATCCCGGCAGGGTCAAAGGCTTTCTTGATCCGCCGCATCAGGTCGAGCGCAACCGGCGATTTCGTCTCGGCAACCTCCTTGCGCTTCAATTGCCCGACGCCGTGCTCGGCCGAGATTGACCCCCTATAGGCGCGAACAATATCATGAACGCGGGTATTAACCTCGACCCAGCGCGCAAGGAAAGCGTCCTTGTCGGCACCGATGGGCTGGGAGATATTGTAGTGAAGGTTGCCGTCACCCATGTGGCCGAAGCAGACAATGCGCGCGCCCGGGATGAGTTCCAGTACGGCCGCGTCGGCCTCGGTGATGAACGCGGGAATGGTGGCG
Organism: Phyllobacterium sp.; assembly: GCF_037994425.1. NCBI lineage: Bacteria > Pseudomonadati > Pseudomonadota > Alphaproteobacteria > Hyphomicrobiales > Phyllobacteriaceae > Phyllobacterium > Phyllobacterium sp. Next base: position 1,165 of record NZ_JBBNAM010000440.1, on the reverse strand, counting down.
ACGGGTACGGAGATATCGTGCTTGATCGATCCGCCCTCCGGCTTCTGGGCAAGAGACATCGCCTCGCGCATATGCCAGAAGGACTTTTCCTGAGCGGTGCTGTCGGCGATCGTCGCGTCCTCGACGAGCCCTGCCTCGTAGGCTTCGGTGAGGATCGCCTCGATGGTTTCGCGCGCATCCTCGGCGGAGCGCGCTGAGGAAATGTCGATGAGGACGTACCACTGGTGGACGCCCTGCAACGGGTCGCGCACTCCATCCGTATGCGCCACCGAAAACTCCACTCCGATACGCGGCATTAGCTCAAAGCCGGTAAGCGACGGTCCTGCATGGCTTTGCGCGATCGCCAGCAGCGTCAAGGCGTCATGGGGGCTCGCGAGCCCGGCATAGGCGACGCCCTTGCCGCGCGGCAGGGGATAAAGCTTCATCACTGCCGCCGTAATCACGCCGAGCGTGCCTTCCGCGCCAACGAAGAGGTCCTTGAGGTCGTAGCCCGTATTGTCCTTCTTGACGTAGCGAAGGTCGTTGAGGATTTCGCCGGTCGGCAACACCACCTCGACGCCGAGGCAGAGTTCTCGTGTATTGCCATAGGCGAGGACGGCCGTACCACCGGCGTTCGATGAAAGGTTGCCGCCGATCTGGCACGATCCTTCCGACCCCAGCGAAAGCGGAAACAGCCTACCCTCGCGCTCGGCCGCTTCCTGTAGCGTCTGGAGAATGACGCCAGCCTCGACGATCGCAAGATTGCCTTGCGGGTCAATGGAGCGGATCCTGTTAAGGCGCGACAGGGACAGGATGACCTGATCGCCACTCGCATCCGGCATCTGCCCGCCAACCAAGCCCGTATTCCCACCCTGCGGCACGATCGCTGTGTGCGTTTCAGTCGCCAGCCTCAGGATCGCCGATACTTCATCGGTCGTTGAGGGTCGCAGCACAAGCGATGTTTTGCCGCCAAATTTTTCGCGCGGCTCAATAAGATAGGGCTCGATATCGCGGCTATCGCGCAACGCATTCCCGTTGCCGACGATGGCGACAAATCGTTCAAGAAGTTCAGGCGTCAAACTCATTTTATCTCATCCATTTCGGCAATTAACGTGGCACGGGGCGCGGCGGCGCGGACAAGCCGATCATTGATCGCTTCGCCGAGGCCGTTGAAAGGTATGGGCTC
>NZ_JBBNAM010000439.1:0-35854 GCF_037994425.1 Phyllobacterium sp. | reverse complement strand
ATTTCTTCTTGGACTTAGGGGATGGGGACAGGTTGTCCTTCAGCCAAATTGGAATGCCCAGACCCATTTTTAACTTTGACTGGAGGTCAGAAATGAACATCAAGAGCCTTCTACTCGGCTCCGCTGCGGCCCTCGTCGCAGTAACTGGCGCACGTGCTGCTGATGCAGTCGTCGTTGCCGAACCAGAGCCCGTCGAATACGTTCGCGTTTGCGACGCATACGGCGCAGGCTTCTTCTATATTCCGGGGACCGAGACCTGCTTGAAGATCGGCGGCTACGTCCGTTACGACGCTCAGGCCGGCGACAATCCTTACACTGGCGCCAGCTTGGGTCGCCCTTTTGTAAACGACGACGGCAATGTCGAGCGTGACGATACCTGGCACAAGCGTACACGCGCGGAAGTTCGCTTCGATGCCCGTTCGGAAACTGAACTTGGCACGCTGCGTTCCTACATCCAGAGCCGCTTCCAGTTTGACGATGGCAGCGACAGCGGCGCTTCGCTTCCGCAGGCCTTCATCGAACTCGGTGGTTTCCGCATCGGTGTCGCCGACGAAATCTTCGGTTCGTGGACCGGTTATGCTGGCAACATCATCAACGACGATGTGATCAATTACCAGTCGGGCACGACCAACCAGGTTAGCTACACCTTTGCAGGCGGCAACGGCTTCTCGGCCATCATCGCTGCTGAACAGGGCCAGGACGGCGCTGGCGATTGGGGCTTTGACTACGTCATCGACGACTACATGCCGCACGTACTTGCTGGTGCGAAGTGGGAGCAGGGCTGGGGCGGCATCTCCGGTGTTGTCGGCTACGACTCCGTATCGGAAGACGTTGCTGCCAAGCTGCGTTTGGACATCAAAGTCACCGATACGTTCTCAGTGTTCGCAATGGGTGGCTATCAGTCTGACTACAACTCACCGACGGTCACCGACAATGGCGATGGTACGTTTAGCGTCGATGGTGGTAGCCAGAACTGGTTCGGTCTCTGGGAAGGTGATTGGGCTGCTTGGGCAGGCTTCTCCGCGAAGCTCACCGACAAGGCAACTCTTAACGGCCAGGGCGCATACGAAGACGAAGGAACCTACGCTTTCGCTCTTAACGTAGCCTACGAGCTGGTTCCTGGCTTCACGATCACGCCGGAAATCAACTACACCAAGTTCGACGGCGCTCGTTCGACTGCCTCTGAAGCACTTGGTGGCAGTGACGACGCATTCGGCGGTATCGTCCGCTTCCAGCGTAACTTCTAATCCTTCACTGGATTGGTTGATCAAGACCCGGCGGCGCGAGCTGCCGGGTTTTCTTTGTTCATGCCCAGGTCATTGTGTTGAAATGGCCATGAACATGGGGCAAGACATTGCTCCGGCCCATCGAGAATGAAGAGAAAGCCCAGAAATATGCGTACCATCAGGAGCTGGTTCTGGCCCGGCGTCATCACTGTCGCACTTCTGACGGTTCTTGCCGGATGGTTCCTCGCGGATCCGATCGACGACCAACTGACCAACGCAGCCAATAGTGCGCTCAATATAGATAACTCGTGGGCAAGTGCCGATGTTGACGGCCGTGACCTTACCCTCAAGGGCGTCGCTCCATCCGAAGAAGCCCTCGCTGCGGCGATAAAGATTGCCACCGAAACTGATGGCGTTCGGAGCGTCGACAATCAGGCAACGCTGCTGCCACTGGCACAGCCTTTTTCCTTTGTCATCACCAAATCCGACGACGGTATTCTCCTGTCAGGCAACGTACCCTTTGGCGATTCGCGTGCCAAAATCCTCGCTGCGGCCGAAAGCGCCATGCCGGGCATCGAAATCCTTGATGAACTGGCGGTCGCCCGCGGCGCGCCGCAGGGCTTTCTCGATCTCGTCGGCTTTGCCTTGGGCCAGGCGGCACAACTCACCAACGGTGAGGTGGAAATCTCCGGCGAGACCTATAGTATCAGCGGTACGGCAGCCAATGCTGCCGACTACGACGCGATCAACGCAGCTTTACGGGCACCAATACCGGGTAATGGCAAACCGGGAGAAATCAAGCTCGAGGCAGCGGTCAATACCAGCGGAGGCTAGAAATATGTGGTTCATGATCAGCCAGCTATGGCTCTTCCTGGTGATTGCTGCTCTTGTTGGCTTCTATGTCGGTTGGTCGACCCACAACCAGGGCCAATGATACGAAGTAGGGAGTGAGCAATGGTTGTATTTCTGCTCCAGTCATTGTTTCTCATCGCTGCAGCCTTTGTCGCCGGTGCAATCCTTGGCAATCTTTTCAAGAGGTTATCGCCGAAACGCGAATCTGTTTCTGAAGTTTCCACCCGCGCCGCAGATGCGCGCCTCGCGTCGAACACTATCCTTCCGGCAAATGACGACGTAAAGCAGTCTGCCAAGGAAGCCGCCGCTATGATACCGCCGGCTGAACCGGTCCCGCCGGTCGTTCCCGTCAAAGCCAGCAAGGCGACGCCGAAGTCGGCTGCAAAGAGAGTGGCGGCGAAACCGTCGACGAAACGTCTGCCTAATCCGAGGCAGGACGATAAGCATCGCCCTGTCATCTTGAAGGCGGCCCGGCGTGGGAAGCCCGATAGGCTTACTGACATCGATGGGATTGGTGCGGCTATCCAATCGCGGTTATTCGATTTGGGAACCTTTCATTTCGACCAGATCGCCGGGTGGACCATCGAAGAGGCTTCCTGGGTGAGCCAGGAAATAGGATTTCCCGGTCGCGTTCAGCGGGAAGGTTGGATCAAGCAGGCTGCTGCACGGGTGAAAGCTACTCGTCCGACCGACAAACCTGAAAAACCAAGGCCTCTAAACCGCCGAAAGACGGGAACATCGAAGTCGTAGCCGACTTCATGTGCTCAAGCCGGCAATGTGGATTTCCGCAGATCGATCCCCGCTGCAAATGCCGCAATCAATTCTGGCAGCCGCCCGGTTTCAAGCAGCGGCGCGTGACCCTGTCCTGACACATTGATGACTTGAATCGCTGGATGGCGACGCGACATCTCTTGCAACGTTTCGGGTGCCAGCAGCTTTGTATTTTCACCGCGGACGACGAGTAGGGCCAAGCTTTTGAAGAGGTCGAACTGCGCCCAAAGATCGGGCAACTTTTGGTCAAAATCAATGCCGGCCATGGTTTTCAAGAGGTTCAGGTCATAGTCCGGTCGAATAGTGCCGCGCTGCCTGCGATAAATTGCGCGTGTTAGCCGCATCCAGTCGGCTTCTGCAAGGGCTGGAAAATCTTGGCCGTGGATGCTGCGCTGGCGCTCGACCGCCTCCGGCCAGGTGCGCGGATGGCGCGATTTGCGAAGATACTGAATGATTTGCCGCAAGCCTTCGGGGGCGATTTCCGGTCCGATGTCGTTGAGAATGACACCGGCAAGGAGTTGGGGCGCAACGGCCGCAAGAATATGCGTGATCAGCCCGCCGCGCGAAGTGCCGAGAAAGATCGCGCGGTCAATGCCGATGGCGCCGAGTCCAGCGATCACATCATTGGCCTCGACGCCGATATTGTAGTGGGACCAGTCGCGGTCGTAGGCGGAGAGCCCACGGCCACGATAATCGAAGGTCACGACCTGGCGTGGCGTATCCCGGTGCCTCGAGAGAAGACTCGCAAGCTCGTGAAAGTCGCGGCTGTTTCTCGTGAGGCCGGCGAGGCAAACAAGGGATGTTGCATTGGCACTGTGTTCCGCCTCATAGACGCGGGCATAGAGCTTGAGGCCGTCGGGCGCATCGTAGGTAACTGCGCGATAAGCATCGTCCAAGCTCTCAACCCCGCCGCCCGGCCGTGAGATCGCTCTCGATTTGGGCCTTGCCCGTAAGCCGTGCCTTATAGACCTCGTAGTTCTCCATGACACGCTGCACGTAATTGCGAGTTTCCGTGTAGGGAATGCGCTCGATCCAGTCCACCACTTCGTCGACGGGCTTGCCGCGCGGATCGCCATAGCGGGCGACCCATTCGCTGGCGCGGCTCGGGCCGGCATTGTAACCCGCGAATGTAAGCACGTACGAACCATCGAATTTCGCAATCTGCTCACCGAGGAATTTCGCACCGAGCGTTGCGTTATAGGCAGCATCACCGGTCAGGCGGTCTTTCGAATAGGTCATGCCGGCACGTTGCGCGACGCTCTTCGCTGTACCCGGCAGGAGCTGAAGAAGGCCGCGGGCTCCCGCGCTCGAAACCGCGCTGGGATTGAACTCACTCTCCTGGCGGGCGATGGCATAGGCAAGCGCGGTACCGGAGCCGGAAATATTGGCGTTGCCCGGAATTGCGCCGATGGGATGCGACAGCGCGCCGACGTCGATGCCACGCTGGGCTGCGGCCTTGCCGACGCGCAGTGCGACATAATGATTGCCCTTGCGCTCGGCCATCACGGCGAGCAACGCCAGTTCACCGGGGCTGTCGAGTTCCTGTGCGAGGCTCGAATAGAGGATGGCTGCCCGGGAATCGTAGCCCGTATCCTCAAGCCTTTGAATGGCGCGCACGGCTTCACGCTGGGCAAATCGCGCACGTTCGACATCACTTGGCTTGGGGTAGGGGAGTTGCAGGCCGGATTGACCGAGCTTTGCCGCTGCCAACTGACCGTAGAACGTGGTGCCATAACGCGAAGCGCGTGTGTAATACTCACGCGCACTGCCTGCCGCCCCGGCTTCTGCCGCGCGTCCCAGCCAGTAATAGGCGCGTGAAGCCGACATGGGACGCGAGGACATTTCGGCGATGCGCGCGAAATGGCGCTGTGCCGTATTGGGATCGTTCATGCCGCGTAGCGCGTACCATCCGGCGTGAAACTCGGCTTCAGCGGCAACGGAAGGCGTTTCCGCGCTGTGCATGGCCGCCACGCGATAGGCGCGCTTGAAGTCGCCCTGGTCGAGCAGTTCGCGCGAGAGCACACGCCGCTCGGTCCACCACGCATCGGGATCGACCAGCGACGCTGCATCGCGCGGAGCAGTCGCAATCACGTCGGCTGCTTCACGAAATTTCTCCTGTCGCCGGAGATATTGTGCCTTGGCAAAGATATAGGCCGCATTCGACGACCACGCTCCATGGACGGCGGCAAGTTTCTTGCCGGCATCAGGCGATTTCTGCAGAACGGCGGCAAAAGCCTGGAACAGCGATTCCGCGTTAGCAAGCTTGGCGACGCGTCCGGCAGATTTGACCTTGCTCTCATAGAGCATGGTCAACATTCGCGTCAGGTGATCGTCACGGGAAATGACCTGCGAGAACTCCTTAAGGATCATCGTTTCCTGCGAGTCGTCCAGTTTCTTTGTGCGCCAAAAAGCGCCCAGGACCTGGCGGCCGCGGGGGGCATTGCCGCTCGCCACATAAGCGCGGGCAAGGATCACGACGCCTTCCGTCGTCTGCGGCGCGGTATTGCCAAAGGCGTTGATGACGATCGACGGCGCGGGGTTCTCCTTGTAGAGCGCCCGTTCCGAGTTGTTGCGGAAGGTTGCCATGCCCGGCCAACCCGGCAATTCCGTCGCCGCGTGGGCAATCTCGGAACTTGGTATGCCCGGGGCGTTGGAGAGCCCGATCGCCCAGGTGAGGATATGGCGGTCGAGTGCGTCAACCGGCAGACCGTTGCGGATGCCAAGCGCACGCTGGGCATCGCCGGCGGAAAGGGCATCGAGGCCGCTCTTGAGGCTGCCGGCGATGGCCGTGGGTTTCGAGGGCTGTGTAATGGCGGCCGTGGTGACTGGATCCGGGCGCGCCAGCACCTGCGTAGCCGGGCTCACGCGCGTTTGCGTCGAGGCGAATGGCTTCAGCCCGGGCACCGGGACCGCTGCCGAAGGGACGTTCGTCTGGGCATGCGAAGTCGTCGCCACAAGCGCAAGGGTGGACGCGAGAAGAACGTGACGCAAAACAGAAGTTCTCAGCATACAACTACCAGTTTTTTTGGAGCGGATCAGAGGGTCCCCCAGATCCGTAGGGACAATCAAAACGATAATAGTGGCGGACGTATGAAAGCACTCTTAACAAAGGGTTAGCCAGCTTCAATGCATTCGACTCATTGCAACTGTTCTTAGAGGAAATATGCATCAACTTGATGTGTTTCATCAGGTAAATGAACTTGCTCCGAATGGACTGCGCGATTATGGTGCGCCACCTTTAGCCCCCGTGAAGACGAGGGTGATCAACTGCAATACCGGAGTTTCCAATGCTGAAAGGCTCAATCACTGCTCTCGTCACGCCCTTCCTCGAGGATGGTTCGTTCGACGAGAAAGCCTTTCGCAGCTTCGTTTCCTGGCAGATCGCTGAAGGTACCAATGGCCTTGTCCCAGTCGGCACGACAGGCGAATCCCCGACGCTTTCGCACAGCGAACACAAGCGCGTGGTCGAGGTTTGCATAGAGGAAGCGGCTGGCAGGGTACCTGTCATCGCCGGCGCCGGCTCCAATAATACCCGCGAGGCAATCGAGCTTGCCGAGTTCTCGGAGAAAGCAGGCGCCGACGCGATCCTCGTCGTGACGCCCTATTATAACAAGCCAAACCAGCGCGGGCTTTACGCGCACTATAAGGCGATCGCGGAGTCGGTATCGCTGCCGATCATCATCTACAACATCCCCGGCCGCTCGATCATAGACATGACGCCAGAAACGATGGGGCAGCTTGCCCGTGACTTCAAGAACATCAAGGGCGTCAAGGATGCGACCGGCAAGATTGAACGTGTCTCGGAACAGCGCCTGACCTGCGGCAAGGACTTCATTCAGCTTTCGGGCGAAGATGCGACTGCGCTCGGGTTCAATGCCCATGGCGGTGTCGGTTGTATCTCGGTTACGTCCAATGTGGCGCCGCGCCTGTGCGCCGAGTTTCAGGCGGCAACGCTCGCCGGCGATTTTGGCAGGGCGTTGGAGTTGCAGGATCGCCTCTTGCCGTTACACAAGGCCCTGTTCATCGAGCCCAATCCGGCCGGTCCGAAATACGCCCTCGCCAAGCTTGGCAAGATGAAGAACGCTTTGCGCTCGCCCCTCGTCGGGATTGAGGCGCCAACGGCCGAACGCATCGACCAAGCCATGCAGCATGCGGGGCTGATTAACTGACAAATCAGTTGAAACGCACTATATAGCCTGCATGAACAAGCCGAAATCTGCGTCAAAACCCACAGCGGCTCGCAAGATCATTGCCGAGAACCGCAAAGCGCGTTTCAACTTCGAGATTCTCGACACGCTCGAGGCTGGCCTTGTCCTTGCCGGGACGGAGGTTAAATCGTTGCGCCGCAACCAGTCGAACATCGCCGAAAGCTATGCAAGTTTTGAAAATGGCGAGTTCTGGCTGATCAATAGCTACATCCCGGAGTACCTTGAGGCAAATCGCTTCAACCACGAGCCGCGCCGTCATCGCAAGTTGCTGATCAGCAAGCGGGAGATGTCCCGTCTGGCGCAGTCGGTCGACCGCGAGGGCATGACGGTCGTCCCGCTGAAGCTCTATTTCAACGATCGGGGCAGGGCGAAGCTCGAGATCGCCGTCGCGCGCGGCAAGAAGCTGCATGATAAGCGCGAGACCGAGAAGCAGCGCGACTGGAACCGCGAGAAGTCAAGGCTCCTACGCGACCGCGGCTAACGGTACCCGTAGATCCTCGAGCTTGGCCCGAGGACCTACGAAATATCACCTGCCCTGGATATCACACTGGCCTGTTGTGCGGTTGGAACAACCGTCCTCGCTCGGCCATGAGAACGAACACCAATCCGATCAGTGACAGGACGAAGAAACCGGCCACCAGCGGCAGCGTCGTGCCATTATAGGCCTGACCGATCAGTGCGCCAACGACGCCGCCACCAGCCGTGCTCATGAAGCCAAGGACTGACGACGCGGTGCCCGCCACATGGCCAAGAGGCTCCATGGCCAGCGCGTTGAAGTTCGAGCCGATCCAACCGAACTGGAACATCGCCAGGGCAAACAACAGCAGATAGATCGGGAACGGCGTCGGATGCGGCCCGACGATCGTCAACAACAGCCAGAAACCATTGATGGCGAGGAAGGCGACCAGAGCGCCATGCGAAAGGCGGCGCATGCCGAACCGGCCGACGAGCCGCGAGTTGAGGAAGGAGGAAACCGCCATCGTCACCGCAACTGCCGAGAAGGCAACTGGAAACCACACGCCGAGATCATAGATTCCGACATAGATCTGCTGTGCCGAATTGATGAAGCCGAATAGCGCGCCGAAGATGAACGAATTCGCCAGCGTATAGCAGAGCGCGACGCGATTGGTGAGAACGATCCTGAAGCCCTGCAACACCGACTTCAGCGTAAACGGCCGAAGATCCGCAGGATCGAGCGTCTCGGGCAATCGCAAGTAGACCCAAACGAGCACCGCGCTCGCGATCGCCGCCATGAAGATGAAGATGAGATGCCAATTGCCGAAAAGCATGACGGTCTGGCCCGTTCCCGGCGCAATCACGGGAACGATCATGAACACCATCATGATCAGCGACATGACTTCCGCCATGCTGCGTCCGCCGTAAACGTCACGTACGATCGAGATGGTAATGACCCGGGTTGCCGCCGAACCTATGCCTTGCAAAAGGCGAAACAGCAGAAGTGACGTGAAACTCGGCACGAAAACGCAGGCGAGTGCCGAGACGATATAGACGACAAGTCCCGTGAACATGGGGACACGGCGGCCAAAGCGGTCGGAAATCGGCCCATCGAACAATTGCGACACGGCAAAGCCCATCAGATAGGCGGAGATGACATATTGCCGATGGTTCTCGCTGGCGACGCCAAGGCTCGCGCCGATCTGCTGCAGGCCGGGAAGCATGATGTCGATTGCGAGGGCATTGATCGCCATCAGCATCGCCATCATCGCGATGAATTCCGTCTTTCCCATCCCCCTCAGGCGGGAGGCAGACGTTGTCGTCGAACTGTCCATGGTCATAACCTGCAAAATCAAACAAAGACAAAGGCGTCGGAATGGCCGACGCCTTTCGAAACAAGGTTCCGGGAACCCGGAACCGATTGGAATTAACGCGTAATCAGGCTGCCTTGGTGGCGACGCCCTTTTCGCTGAGGAGGCTCTGCAACTCGCCCGCCTGGAACATTTCGCGGATGATGTCGCAACCGCCGACGAATTCACCCTTCACGTAAAGCTGCGGGATGGTCGGCCAACTGGAATAATCCTTGATGCCTTGGCGCAGGTCATTGGACGAGAGAACATTTACGCCCTTATAGTCGACGCCGATATAGTCGAGTATCTGGACGACTTGGCCAGAAAAGCCGCATTGCGGGAAGCCGGGCGTGCCCTTCATGAAGAGAACGACGTCGTTGCTCTTGACCTCATTGTCGATGAATTCATTGATACCGCTCATTTCGGCAACCTTTCACCCAAGATATGACGAATTGTCATTTCATGGTTCAATTGTTTTCGTCTTTTACAAATAGCGCTTCAATTTCGTCAAAACAAGGCTGGTCTCGGTGTCATTTCGTATCATTGTCGCAGCCGGGCTGTGCTTTGCCGTGATTTCGGTAGGCCTGTTCGCGCAACTGGCGCAGTTGCGGTCGGCCTCAGTTCAGCCAGGAGGTTCCATGTATTCACTTTCCTTCGCCAGTGGAGATCTGCCGACCCCTTGCCGTTTCGTAACGTTCGAAAGCAGTGGCAATATCGTCTGCGAGATCGATTTGCGCTCTTTTGACATCCGTCTTGCGCTCAACGGCCACGACGATAAGCCTTTTGGCTCGCTCGCTTCATTCATAGCTGCACAGCCGCCATCGACGGGGCTTGTCCTTGCAATGAATGCCGGCATGTATGAGCCGGACATGACGCCAGTCGGTCGTTATGTCGAGGATGGAAGAACGATTGCACCCCTGAACACGCGTGACGGCGAGGGCAATTTCTACATGAAGCCGAACGGCGTGTTCTTCATCAGGCTTGACGGCACGCCTGGCGTTCTTCCGACTGAAGCCTATGCGAATTCGGCCACAGACGTGCGTATGGCCACGCAGTCGGGGCCGATGCTCGTCATTGATGGAAAAGTGCACCCACGTTTTGAGCCAAACGGCACGTCGCGGTTCATTCGCAACGGGGTCGGTGTCCGGGACGCGAATACGATCGTCCTGGCAATTTCAACCGAACCGGTCAGCCTTGGCCGGTTCGCTCGCCTCTTCAGGGACGAGCTCGCCTGCGCCAACGCACTTTTCTTCGATGGAATGATTTCTGCGCTGTCGAACGACCGTAAGGTGCTGATCGGAGGAACCGACCCGGTCGGGCCGATCCTTGCAGTATACAAGAGACCCTAGTCAGGGGCGCTTGTCTGCAGGGCGAGGGCATGCAGCACGCCGCCCATGTTGCCCTTCAACGCGTCGTAGACCATCTGATGCTGTTGTACGCGGGATTTGCCGCGAAAACTCTCCGCGACGACTTCTGCGGCATAGTGATCTCCATCACCCGCAAGGTCGCGAATTGTCACCTTCGCATCCGGAATGGCGTCTCGAATCATTTTTTCGATGTCGCGCGCGTCCATTGCCATGTTGTTCTCTCCTCAAGCGGCCCGATTCTTATCTTCCGCATGACCGCTCATATAGTCAGGGAACCACGATTCGTGTGCTTCTGTCAGGTCTGACACAGATATGGAGAGCAGGCTACCGATCGTCAATGCGCTGCCGCCAACTGTCCCAAGCTTGCGGAACGGTACACCACAGCCTTCGGCATTCAACGTGATGACATTTGCAGCATCGGGCGACACCGCGACGACATAGCGTGCCTGGTCTTCACCGAAGAGCAGGGCATGCGATGCGCCTTCACCAATCTCTACGGTCGCACCTTTCCCGGAGGCCATGCACATTTCGGCCAATGCGATTGCGAGACCACCGTCGGAAAGATCGTGGCAGGCGGTCAGCTGGCCGTTACGGATGGCCGAGCGGACGAAATTGCCATTGCGCCTTTCGACGGCGAGGTCCACTGCCGGTGCGGGGCCATCGGCGCGTCCATGGAGGTCGCGCAGGTAGATCGACTGCCCGAGATGGGTGCCGTCACCGCCGAGAAGGATCAACACGTCGCCGTCGCTCATGCCGCCGACCTTGGTGGTCTTGGTCCAATCGGGGATGAGTCCGACGCCGGCGATGGTTGGAGTCGGCAGGATCCCTTGGCCGTTGGTTTCGTTATAGAGCGAGACATTGCCTGAAACGATCGGGAAAGCCAGCGCTCGGCAGGCATCGCCGATGCCGCCAACGGCCTTGACCAATTGCCCCATAATTTCCGGCCGCTCGGGGTTGCCGAAATTCAGGTTGTCGGTCGCAGCCAGCGGCTCGGCGCCAACGGCGGTGAGATTGCGCCAGCATTCGGCGACCGCCTGCTTGCCTCCCTCGTAAGGGTCGGCTTCGACGTAGCGCGGCGTCACGTCGGAGGAAAATGCGAGCGCCTTGCTCCTGTTGCCATCAACGCGGACAACGCCGGCATCGCCTCCCGGAACCTGCAGCGAATTGCCCTGGATCAGCGTGTCGTATTGCTCATAAACCCACCGGCGTGAGGAAAGATCGGGCGAGCCGACGAGTTGCAAAAGCGCTGCGCCATAGTCAGCGACTTCTGGCACATTGGCGGCGGGCAGGGGTGCATGTTTTCCCGGTTCCATCCATGGGCGATCATATTCCGGGGCCTGGTCGCCGAGGTCCTTGATTGGAAGGTTGGCAACTTCGTGTCCGGCATGCAGGACGCGGAAACGCAGATCGTCGGTGGTGTAGCCGACGATCGCAAAGTCGAGGCCCCATTTGCGGAAGATCGCCTCGGCTTCCTCTTCCTTCTCCGGGCGAAGCACCATGAGCATGCGCTCCTGACTCTCGGAGAGCATCATCTCATAGGCGGTCATGCGCTCTTCGCGCACCGGCACGCTATCAAGATTGAGTTCGATGCCGAGATTGCCCTTGGCGCCCATCTCGACGGCAGAGCAGGTTAGACCGGCGGCGCCCATATCCTGAATGGCAATGACGGCGCCGGAGGCCATCAGTTCCAGCGATGCTTCAAGGAGGCATTTCTCCGTGAACGGATCGCCGACCTGCACGGTAGGGCGCTTCTCGTCGATCGACTCATCGAACTCCGCCGAGGCCATGGTAGCACCGCCCACTCCGTCACGGCCGGTCTTGGCGCCGAGATAGACGACCGGAAGGCCGACGCCTTCGGCCTTCGAATAAAAGATCGCGTCGGTCTTGGCGAGACCCGCAGCAAAGGCATTGACGAGGATGTTGCCATTATAGCGCGCGTCAAAATTGACCTCGCCGCCGACCGTCGGAACGCCGAACGAATTGCCGTAGCCACCAACCCCCTCGACGACGCCTGAAACGAGGTGGCGGGTCTTCGGATGCGCCGGCTCGCCAAAGCGCAGCGCGTTCATCGCTGCGATCGGACGCGCGCCCATCGTGAAAACGTCGCGAAGGATGCCCCCGACGCCGGTCGCAGCGCCCTGGTAAGGCTCGATAAAGGAAGGGTGGTTGTGGCTCTCCATCTTGAAGACCACGCATTCGCCGTCGCCGATATCGACGACGCCGGCATTCTCGCCCGGGCCTTGAATAACCTGCGGACCCGTGGTGGGCAGCGTGCGCAGCCACTTCTTCGACGACTTGTAAGAGCAGTGCTCGTTCCACATGGCGGAGAAGATGCCGAGTTCGGTAAAAGTCGGCTCGCGTCCGATCAGGTCGAGAATACGCTGGTACTCATCCGGCTTCAGCCCGTGTGAGGCAACGAGTTCCGGGGTGATCGGGCGGGTGTCGGGATTGGTCATGGGTTCTGGAGCATCCTTGGCGAGGGGGCGGCTTTCGGCCACTCTTTAACCTATGTAGTGCAACGGCGCGACAGGAAAATAGCTCAATTCAACAAAGCGTCGGCGTGCTCCAAACAACGTGCTCTTGTTCGTACAGGGGGCTGCGCGTAACCTCGTCCCCGCATCAAAATTCGGGGAAGGAAGAGAGCGATGGCGTGCAGGCTTCAGGACAAGGTGGCGATCATATCCGGCGGCGCAACCGGAATGGGCGGAGCGGCGTCGAAACTTTTCGCGGCCGAGGGTGCGAGAGTCGCAATAGTTGATCGCAACGAGGCAGCAGCGGCAGCCACGGTCGCCGAGATCGAGGCGGCTGGCGGTGAGGCTGCGTATTTCGTCGCCGATGTCTCGGACGAATCCCAGGTCAATAAAGCTGTCGAAGCGACGTTTGAACGCTTTGGGCCTGTCACAGTATTGTTCAATCATGCCGGCACCATCGTCATCAAGCCATTCCTGGAAACAACGCTCGAAGAATGGGACTGGCTGCATGCTGTGAACGTACGCTCCATGTATCTGATGACCCGGGCGGTGATCCCGCATATGCTTGAAGCTGGCGGCGGCTCGATCGTTTGCACCTCATCGATTTCCGCCGTTGCGGCAACGCCGATGGAAGTTCTCTACGATACGACCAAGGGCGCCTGCCACATGTTCGCCCGCGCCATTGCCGTCGAGTTTCGCGACCGTAACATCCGCTGCAACGCCGTTTGCCCAGGCTTTATCCGCACGCCGCACGGCCTGCGCGAGGTGGACGAACTGCAAAAGCGCGGCGTCGATGTGTCCGATGCGGCGATGCAGGCGGCACAAGGCCGGATAGGCGAGCCAGAGGAAGTGGCGCGCGCGGCGCTGTTTCTTGCCAGCGATGAGTCCACGTTCATCACCGGAACGCATCTCTTCGTCGATAACGGGTTTACTGCCATCTAGCTCCGCGGTCGGTACAGTTCCTGAACTGGAATCGCATTCGTCCTGTGCCAGACTGTGGTAAGATTCTCTGTGGCACCCCAACAGCCGACCCTAGGGAGACGAACCATGACGGCTTACCTGATTGCTGACGTAAAGGTGACGGACGACAAGTGGATACCTAAGTATGCGGCAGCGGTGCACGACATAGCGCACAAGCACGGGGGCAAATACTTGTCGAGGAGCGGCAACATCAAGCTGCTGGAAGGCAAGCCTCTCGACACGACGTTGATCGCGATCATCGAGTTTCCCTCGACCGAAGCGGCCGAAGCCTTCGCCAGCGATGCTGAATACGCGCCATACGCGGAAGCACGGCAGTCGGGCAGCGAGAGCCGCTTCCGGATCATAGACAATACAGATCTTGCCGGCAGCATTCCCTATTTGCCGAAAGGATAATCCTGGCTTTTTGACAAGGGCGCTATTTGGCGATCCCGTTGAGGTAGTTTCTCACTTCTGCAAACACGCTCTTGAACATCGCCTCGGTCAGCCGGCCCGTATTCGTATTGTATCGCGAGCAGTGATAGCTGGAGAAAATCCGGATGCCGCCGATTTCCGACATGCCGCCATGGCTGAACGGATAGGCCGTCACTGGATGTTTCAAGGCGCGAATTGTGGATTGGTGTGAAATAGTGCCCAGCGTCACGATTGCGCGCAGATTGGCAAATTGTCCGATGGTCGGCGTCAGGAACCGCCGGCAATTGCTGATCTCGCCGCCGACGGGCTTGTTCTCCGGCGGAACGCAACGCACGGCATTGGTGATGGCTGTGTTGACAAGTTGCAGGCCGTCATCCAGCCGTGCGGCAAAAGTGCCGCGCGAGAAACCAAACTCATTGAGGGTGCCATAAAGAAGGTCACCGGCATAGTCGCCCGTGAAGGGCCGGCCTGTGCGATTGGCGCCGCGCAGACCCGGCGCCAAACCTATGATCAGCAGTTGCACGGATTCGATACCGCCGATCGGCAGAAAAGTCGGAACGGGGGCATTGTGCCAACCCGGCTCCTTTTCGCGCCAACCGGCGATGAAATCATGCAGACGCGTGCATATAGGGCAGTCCGGAGAGGGCTCCGGACCCGTCGTCTCTGCGATCAATAATCGACCTGTTCTTCTTCGATGCGCCGTGGTGCCCGTTCAGCCCGTTCGGAAGGTTCGCGGCCGATTTCTGCGCGCAGCGACGTCAAGTCGATGAAGTGGTCGGCCTGGCGGCGCAGTTCATCGGAGATCATCGGGGGCTGCGTCGAGAGCGTCGATACGACGCTGACCTTGCGGCCCTTGCGCTGAAGTGCCTCAACCAGCGAGCGGAAGTCGCCGTCGCCCGAGAAGATGACGAAATGGTCCACCGTATCGGTCAGTTGCATGGCATCGACGGCAAGTTCGATGTCCATGTTGCCCTTGATCTTGCGACGGCCAGCAGAGTCCGTGAATTCCTTCGCCGGCTTCGTTACGACCTTGTATCCGTTATAGTCGAGCCAATCGATCAACGGCCTAATCGAAGAATATTCCTGATCCTCAACCAGCGCAGTGTAGTAATACGCGCGAAGCAGGTAGCCACGCTTTTGAAAAGCCGTGAGGAGCTTGCGATAATCAATATCGAAGCCGAGTACCTTGGAAGCCGCGTAGAGATTTGCACCGTCAATGAACAAGACGATCTTTTCTCGTGGATCAAACATAATAACGTTCCATTTCAAAAATCTAAGCTTAACTTCAAATCAGCTTGCATATAAAAAGCCGGATCTGAACTTAATACGAAAGTAGGATATTTAGTACGTCGGGTCGAGGCAAAAGCCAATAGGTTCGTTGACATTTTTGTCGCTGTTTCTGCCAATACGTCCTTGTTGGTACACGCTATGCGGGCGTCAATCTCTCGAACGCGATAATATGCGTTGGTGGCTTTTGCTTGTTTTTTGCATTCATCCGCGTTATGTGCGGATTAATCCGCTAATTCAGAGAAAATGAAAGGGGCAGTTTATGGCCCGTGTCACTGTTGAAGATTGCGTTGACAAGGTTGAGAATCGTTTCGAATTGGTTCTTCTCGCCAGTCACCGCGCGCGCCTGATTTCCCAGGGCGCGGCGATCACGATCGATCGCGACAACGATAAGAATCCCGTGGTTGCCCTGCGTGAAATCGCAGAAGAAACCCTCTCGCCGGGCGATCTCAAGGAAGATCTGATCCATTCGCTGCAGAAGCATGTCGAAGTCGACGAGCCAGAAGCTGTTGCAGTGCCGCAGGTTACTGCCGTTGGCGACAACGCGAGCGAAATCGAGGCGGACACCGACGCAGAAGACAACATTTCCTTCGACTCCATGTCGGAAGAGGAATTGCTGGCTGGCATCGAAGGTCTTGTAGCCCCGGAAAAGAGCGACGACTACTAAGTCAATGTCGCGCTTCGGCGCGATAATGAGCCGATAGAGGCTTTTGATGCGTCGCAGTTTCTGCGGCGCATTATTTTTGCGGCCCGGTGGTGCAATCACCATATAGTCGCCGTAACAATTTCGTGTTCGGTCAATTCCGTGTGTGAGGTCTTCGTCCATGATGCGTCAGTATGAGCTTGTCGAGCGTGTCCAGCGTTACAAGCCTGACGTCAATGAGGCACTTCTAAACAAAGCTTACGTCTATGCCATGCAGAAGCATGGTCATCAGAAGCGTGCCTCGGGCGATCCCTATTTCTCGCATCCACTGGAAGTTGCGGCGATCCTCACCGACATGCATCTCGACGAGGCGACCATCGCCATCGCTCTGTTGCACGACACGATCGAGGACACATCAGCGACCCGGCAGGAGATCGATACCCTGTTTGGGCCGGATATCGGCAGACTGGTCGAAGGACTGACCAAGCTGAAGAAGCTCGATCTCGTTTCGAAAAAGGCGGTCCAGGCCGAGAATCTCCGGAAGCTCCTGCTCGCGATCTCGGATGACGTGCGCGTTCTCCTCGTCAAGCTTGCTGATCGCCTCCACAATATGCGCACGCTTCACCATGTACCGGAAGACAAGCGCCTTCGCATCTCCGAGGAGACGATGGATATCTATGCGCCGCTTGCCGGACGCATGGGCATGCAGGACATGCGCGAGGAATTGGAGCAGCTCGCATTTCGCTACATCAATCCTGAAGCCTTCAATGCGGTTACCAACCGCCTCGCGGAGTTGATGGAGAAGAACCGCGCGACGCTGAAGCAGATCGAAACCGACCTCTCCAACCTATTCGCCAAGCACGGCATCAAGGCAAGCGTCAAAAGCCGCCAGAAGAAGGCCTGGTCGGTGTTTCGCAAAATGGAGAGCAAGGGGCTTTCCTTCGAGCAACTGTCGGACATTTTCGGCTTCCGTGTCGTCGTCGATACGGTTGCGGATTGCTACAATGCCCTCGGCATCATCCATACCACCTGGTCGATGGTTCCGGGCCGCTTCAAGGATTACATTTCGACGCCCAAGCAGAACGACTACCGTTCGATCCACACGACCATCGTCGGTCCGTCGCGCCAGCGTGTCGAGCTGCAGATACGCACCCGCGAGATGAACGATATCGCCGAGTATGGCGTTGCGGCGCACTCGATCTACAAGGACCGCGGCAGCGCCCAGAACCCGCACGTGATCTCCACCGAGACCAATGCCTATGCCTGGCTGCGCCAGACCATCGAGGCTCTGGCCGAAGGTGACAATCCCGAAGAATTCCTCGAACACACCAAGCTCGAGCTGTTCCAGGACCAGGTTTTCTGCTTTACGCCGAAGGGGCGGTTGATCGCCCTGCCGCGTGGCGCGACGCCGATCGATTTTGCCTATGCGGTCCACACCAATATTGGCGACAGCTGCGTCGGGGCGAAAGTCAACGGCCGCATCATGCCATTGATGACCGAACTGCATAATGGTGATGAGGTGGAAATCATTCGCTCGAAAGCGCAGACGCCGCCGGCTGCCTGGGAATCGATCGTGGTCACAGGCAAGGCACGGGCTGCTATCCGCCGCGCCACGCGCATCGCCGTTCGCAAGCAATATTCCGGCCTCGGCACGCAGATTCTCGAGCGAGCCTTCGAGCGGGCAGGGAAGGTCTATTCGCGCGATGAACTGAAGAAGGGGTTGCCGCGTCTCGCGCGCAAGGAGCTTGATGATGTGCTGGCCGCCGTCGGACGCGGGGAACTGCCGTCTTCGGATGTGATGAAGGCGGTCTATCCCGAGTATCAGGACGCCAAGCCGAAACCCACCGCCGAACGCGAGGAAGGCTGGGTCAATTTCCGCAATACGTCCGGAATGATCTTCAAGATGCCGGAGGGGGCAGAAGCCGAGGGTATGGAACCCGGCGGTCCCAACGCCCTGCCTATCCGTGGTGCGAGCCCCGACATGCCGGTACATTTCTCGCCCGAGGGGGCCGTGCCCGGAGATCGCATCGTCGGTATCCTGCAACCGGGTTCCGGCATGACAATCTATCCGATCCAGTCATCGGCGCTCATGGCCTATGACGACCAGCCGGAGCGCTGGATCGACGTGCGCTGGGACATCGACGAAAACAGCCGCGACCGGTTTCCGGCCCGCATCAGCATATCGGCCATCAATGCGCCCGGCTCGTTGGCCGAGATCGCGCAGATCATCGCCGAAAATGAAACCAATATTCACAACCTTTCGATGGTTCGCACCGCACCCGATTTTACCCAGATGATCGTCGATCTCGAAGTGTGGAACCTGAAACATCTCAACCGGATATTGTCGAAACTTAAAGAGAGCAAATGTGTCAGCGACGCGCAACGCGTCAACGGCTAGGATTGATTGAGGGGCAAGACACATGAATACAAGCGAGGTTCTCGAGGTATTCCGCGAGGCGGGTGCAGTACTCGAAGGTCATTTCATTTTGACGTCGGGGCTGCGCAGTCCAATCTTCCTGCAGAAGGCGCGTGTTTTCATGCATGCGGACAAGACCGAACGGGTTTGCCGCGGCCTTGCCGAGAAGATCAGGGCGGCCGGGCTTGGCCAAATTGACTATGTGGTGGGGCCCGCCATTGGTGGTATCATCCCGGCCTACGAAACATCCCGCCACCTAGGCGTTCCGGCGATCTGGGTCGAGCGCGAGAACGGCATATTCAAGCTCCGCCGGTTCGACATCGCCAAAGGGGCGCGGGTGGTGATCGTGGAAGACATTGTAACGACGGGGCTTTCAATCCGCGAAACCGTGACTTGCCTGAAGGACCTCGGTGCTGATGTGCTTGCTGCCGCATGCATCATCGACCGTTCCGCCGGAAAGAGCGATGTCGGAGTGCCATTGATTGCTCTGGCAGAGTATGAAGTGCCGGCCTATCCGGCAGATCAACTTCCGCCGGAACTTGCCGCAATTCCGCCCGTTAAGCCGGGTAGTCGCAACATCTGATCCCCTATTGGCAGAGGCGATGACGCGGCAGATAGTCAGCGGCGCGGCATATCGAGGAACGTGAACGAGAATGCTTTTCAAGAGGCGCAATAAACCTGACCTTCGCGAGCGGCTGCGCCTCGCGCTATGGCCGCGCCGTTCAGTCGGGCGGTCATTGCGCTATTTCGGCAAGCGCGTCTTGCGCCTGCGGGCAACGCCGCATGCCATTGCGTCCGGCTTCGCCTGCGGCATCTTCGCCGCCTTTATCCCCATACTCGGCGTGCATATTGCGGTAGCGCTGGCAATTGCCTGGCTGATCGGCGGCAATGTGGCAGCGGCCGTCATCGGTACGACCCTCGGGAATCCGCTGATCCTGCCCTTCATCTGGGCCGCCACTCTCGAAGTGGGCCGGTTCGTCATGACGGGTTCGCTTCAGGGTGAGCCGTTGCCGCATCATCTCGGGCACATGTTGCGGAATCTCGATATTTCGGTGCTGTGGGGACCATTGATCGAGCCTATGTTGATCGGCGCCGTACCACTCGGGCTGCTTGCAGCCGCAATCGTCTATTTTCCTGTCCGTTGGGCCGTCGCGGGGTTCCAGCATCGACGCAGGCACCACCATCGGCATCACCACCGGGTTCCTGAGCCGACATGATCATCGGCATCGGCAGCGACCTGATCGACATCACCCGCGTCGAAAAAACGCTGGAGCGTCACGGCGAGCGTTTCATCGCGCGGGTTTTCACACCGATCGAGCGGGCAAAATCGGAACGGCGCAAGCAGCGCGCCGCATCCTACGCGAAGCGGTTTGCAGCAAAGGAGGCCTGCGCCAAGGCACTCGGCACCGGGTTGGCGCAGGGTGTGTTCTGGCGTGACATGGGCGTCGTCAATCTGCCGAGCGGTGCACCGACGATGCATCTTACCGGCGGCGCGGCGAAACGTCTGGAGGCGATCGTTCCTCCTGGCCATGCCGGGCGCATATATCTCACGATCACTGACGACTTTCCGCTTGCACAAGCATTCGTGATTATTGAAGCATTGAAAATCGAAGAATAGCCTTATTCAAAAGCCATTGGCTGCATTGCCCCGTGCGCTTCCAGCGGTTAAGAGGGGGCACATTGAGTTTACGGAGATATCACGAGCGTGAGTGACAAAGCTGTTGTGAAGAAATCTGGTGGTCTTGGCGAGACGATCAGCGTCATCGTGCAGGCGTTGCTGCTCGCACTCGTCATTCGGACATTGCTGTTCCAACCGTTCAATATTCCGTCGGGCTCCATGCGTCCGACGCTGCTCGAAGGTGACTATCTCTTCGTTTCAAAGTTCTCCTACGGCTACTCGAAATACTCCATTCCATTTGCGCCGGACCTGTTTTCTGGCCGCATCTGGAGCGGTGAGCCGAAGCGTGGCGACATCGCCGTCTTCCGCAAGCCGAACGATACATCGCTTGATTTTATCAAGCGTGTTATCGGTTTGCCGGGCGACACGATCCAGGTGCGCCAAGGCGTGCTCTATATCAATAATGTCGCCGTGCCGCGTGAAAAGGTCGGCCAGATCGACAATCCCGACGTCACCGAAGTCAATCGCCCCGTCGACGTCTATCGCGAAACCCTGCCGAACGGCGTCACCTATGACACTCTCGATCTGACGGCAAACGGCATCGGTGACGATACGCGCGAATTCGTAGTACCTGCCGGCCACTATTTCATGATGGGCGACAACCGCGACAATTCGAGTGACAGCCGGTTTGACGTTGGCTACGTGCCGCTCGAAAACTTCATCGGCCGCGCCAACATCATCTTCTTCTCGATTGCCGGCAAGGCGAGCCCGCTCGAAATCTGGCGCTGGCCGTCGGAACTGCGCTTCGATCGCCTGTTGCACAGCGTCAACAGCGCGCCTAACTCCGTGAAAACCAATTGATGAGCCGATGAACCTGTCCGCTGACGCCGTTCGCAGACTGGAAGAAAAGACGAGACACACTTTTCGCGATCTCGGCCGGCTGGAGCGTGCGTTGACCCATGCCAGCGCCCGGCCATCGGCCGGCTCGGACTACGAACGCCTCGAATTTCTCGGTGACCGGGTGCTTGGCCTGGTGATCGCCGAGCTTCTGTTTCGCGCGTATCCGACTGCGAGCGAGGGCGAGCTATCGTTGCGCCTGAATTCACTCGTCAATGCCGATACCTGTGCTGCGGTGGCAGACGAAATCGGACTGCATGAGTTCATTCGGACGGGCTCCGACGTAAAGGGATTGGCGGACAAGCGTTTGAAGAGTCTGCGGGCCGACGTTGTCGAATCGCTCATTGCCACGATTTATCTGGACGGCGGTCTCGAAGCGGCGCAACCTTTTATTGAGCGATACTGGAATGCGCGTTCGCGTGAAATCAATTCTGCCCAACGCGATCCGAAGACGGAATTGCAGGAGTGGGCGCATCAACAGGATGGCGCGCAACCCATTTACAGCGTCGTGGAGCGAACGGGTCCCGATCACGATCCGCAGTTTACAGTGAAGGTTGATGTAAGGGGCTTTGCGCCCGCCACCGGTGTGGGGCGTTCCAAGCGCATAGCCGAGCAAAACGCCGCCGTAGCGCTGCTCTATCGTGAAGGCGTCCGTCAGAAGGCGCAGGAAGAAGATACGAATGACTGATCAGGAACAGACAACCGGCGCTCCGACCCGTTCGGGCTTTATCGCGCTGATCGGCGCGCCGAATGCCGGAAAGTCGACGCTGGTCAACCAGCTTGTCGGCAGCAAAGTGTCGATCGTGACCCATAAGGTACAGACGACGCGGGCGCTCGTTCGCGGCATCGTCATTCACGATCAGACGCAGATGGTTCTGGTCGACACGCCCGGAATATTCAAGCCGAAGCGGCGGCTGGATCGGGCCATGGTCACCACCGCCTGGGGCGGTGCCAAGGATGCTGATTTGATCCTCGTCCTCATCGATGCGGAACTTGGCATCAATGAAGAGGCCGAGGCCATCCTCGACAGCCTCCATGAAAAGAAGCGCAAGGTGATCCTCGTTCTCAACAAGGTCGACAGGATCGAACCGCCCAAGCTCCTCGAACTGGCGCGCGATGCCAACGACAAGGTCAAATTTGACAAGACGTTCATGATCTCAGCGTTGAAGGGCTATGGCTGCAAGGACCTCGTGCAGTACCTTGCTGACCATCTCCCCGAAGGGCCGTGGTACTATCCGGAAGACCAGATCTCCGACATGCCCATGCGCATGCTGGCGGCCGAGATTACCCGTGAGAAGCTTTACCTGCGTCTTCACAACGAACTCCCCTATTCCTCGACGATCGAAACCGAAAGCTGGGAAGAAAAGCCCGACGGCTCAGTCCGTATCAGCCAGGTGATCTATGTCGAGCGCGACAGCCAGAAAAAGATCGTTCTCGGCCATAAGGGCGAGGCGATCAAATCGATCGGTCAGGCGGCTCGCAAGGAACTCATGGAGATTCTCGAGCAGAAGGTCCACCTGTTCCTCTTCGTCAAGGTGCGTGACAATTGGGGCAACGATCCCGAGCGTTACCGTGAAATGGGCCTTGAATTCCCGCACTGATAGCGCGAACGTCTTCACATGGAATGGCGTGACGAAGGGATAATTCTTGGGACGAGACGGCACGGGGAAACCAGCGCCATCCTCGAACTGATGACGCGAGAACACGGTCGCCATCTCGGCCTGGTGCGGGGCGGCCGTTCGCGGCGTATGCAACCCATGCTCCAGGCGGGCAACCGGGTCGACGTCATCTGGCGCGCACGGATGGACGAGCATCTCGGCATGATGCAAGTCGAGCCGGTGAGCTTTGCGGCAGCACGGCTGATTGATCAGCCTGTGGCGCTCTATGGTCTCCAGCTCGCCGCTGCACATCTGCGCCTCCTACCGGAGCGCGATCCGCATCAAAATCTCTTTGAAATCCTGAATGTCATCCTCGAACATTGCGATAACTCCCTGATTGCTGGGGAGCTTCTCCTGCGCTTCGAACTCACCATGCTGGAGGAACTTGGCTTCGGCCTTGACCTCAAGACCTGCGCCGCGACGGGCGGCGATCAGAACCTCGCTTATGTCTCACCCAAATCAGGACGAGCCGTTTCACGCGATGCCGGCGCGCCTTGGGCCGACAAGCTTCTCGAAATGCCGGCGTTCATGTCGAGCCCCACCGTTCGGGCCGCATCGCTTGCCGAAGTCACCACGGCGTTTCACTTGACCGGCTTCTTCTTCAACCGCCATATATGGGAACCGCGGGCGCAACGATCACCGGAAGCGCGCAATGGCTTTCTGGCAGCACTTGCGCGTTCATTGTCAAATGCAGCGGGGTCGGAGCCCTCATCGCAGGAAAGGTCAGTTCGTCCATGAGCTATGGTGATGTGTCCCCGGTCGAGTTCCCTGGCGGTGTCGGCCTACTGCCGCTTGACGATCTCGCGACACGCGGCGGCCTCGACATCTTGCAATCGATGTTGCGCGGCGATTATCCCGCGCCGCCCATGGCCAAGACACTTTCCTTTACCCTGCACGAAGTTGAACAGGAGCGCGTTGTCTTTAAGGGGTTGCCGAGACCGGAGCATCTCAATCCGTTGGGTGGCATCCACGGCGGCTGGATCGCGACACTTATGGATTCGGCGCTCGCATGCTGCATCATGACAACCCTTAGACCGGGCGAAGCCTATACGACCGCCGAATTCAAGGTGAACATCGTGCGTCCGCTTACTGCGGATATGGGCCTCGTCTTTTGCGAGGGAAGGCTCATTCACCGCGGTCGCACGCTCGCAACGTCCGAAGCGTTCCTCAGGGACAAGAACGGCAAGTTGCTTGCTCACGGCACGGAAACCTGCGCGATTTTCCCGCTTGAGAGCTTTGTGCGCGGCAAGTAAGTCACACTTTCCATAAAATTTGTTGAAAACTCATCGTTTTTCGCGCGTGTTCGCAACTCGAGCGCCGTTGCACGTTGACGACCAGAATCCCCCGTTGATAAACATTAATACTGTACAGGATACAAAAGTTCTGTTGGGCGTGCGGTCGTGGAGACCGCTGGGGAGGAAAACATGGATAGTTTCTTGGCTGGCTTAAAAGCCGCCGTTGACGCAATGGGGCCGACCGTCCTGTTGCCGATCGTTATCTTTATCATTGCACTGGTCCTCGGAGCCAAGCCGGGAAGGGCGTTTCGCGCCGCTGTGACGATTGGCGTTGCCTTCATCGGCATCAACCTCGTTCTCGGCCTGATGCTCACCTCGATTGGCGATGTCGCCAAGGCGATCGTGACCAATACCGGAATTCAGCGCGATATCGTCGATGTGGGCTGGCCGTCTGCAGCGGCAATCGCCTTCGGTTCCTCCGTCGGCCTTTGGGTGATCCCGATTGCCATCGTGATCAATATCATCCTGCTCGTGACGCGCCTGACCCGCACCCTCAATGTGGACGTGTGGAATTTCTGGCACTTCGCCTTTATTGGTTCGCTCGCGGTCGCCGCAACCAACAGCCTTGCCTATGGCCTCATCGTTGCCGCATTGATGGTCGCGCTCTGCCTGCTCTTCGCCGACTGGTCGGCACGGGCGGTACAGCAGTTCTATGGAATTCCGGGTATCTCCGTGCCGCATCTCGCCTCGGCGCAGATCCTGCCGATAGCCATCATCATCAATTGGATCATCGACCGCATTCCAGGCATCAACCGCATCGAACTCAACACGGAGACGTTCGAACGCCGTTTCGGCGTCTTTGGCGAGCCGGTTATCCTCGGTCTCATCATCGGTCTCGTTCTTGGTGTCATCGCCTATTACAACGCCGGCGACTTCGGCACGGCGCTCACCAAGATTTTGCAGACGGGCATGACGCTAGCGGCCGTGATGCTGCTCTTGCCACGCATGGTCAAGATCCTGATGGAAGGCTTGCTCCCGGTCTCTGATGCAGCGCAGGAATTCGTACGCAAACGTACCGGCGACCGCGAACTACTGGTCGGCCTCGACTCGGCAATTCTCATTGGCCACCCGGCGGCGATATCCTCGTCACTGATCCTCGTGCCGATCGCCATCGTTCTATCGGTGATCCTGCCGGGTAACCGTGTCATTCTGTTCGCTGATCTTGCTGTTATTCCGTTCATCGTCGCCATGACGGCACCCCTCTTGAAGGGCAATGTGTTCCGCATGGTCATCGTGGGCACGATAACATTGGCCGTAGGCTTCTATGTGGCCAATGCGCTTGCCCCGCTGTTCACAGCGGCGGCCCAGTCGTCTGGCTTCCAGATGCCCGCCAACGCCGTTCAGATAACGAGCGTGGTCGATGGCTTCCTGTGGATACCCTACGTCGTCATCGCGCTCATCCAGAACCTCGGCGTCATCGGCCTGGTTGTCCTCGCTGCGGTGATTGCCGCAGCATTCTGGGCCTATCGCCGCAATACGGCCGCCTGGGAACGGGCCGCTGGAGCCGACGACGCCGCGGACGAAACCGCCTGAAGCAAATGGAGCGAATGAATGGCTGAGGCCTTGTTGAACATGCTTGATCCCGGGGCAATCGTCCTCGGGGTCAAGGCCTCGAGCGATAAGGAAGTGATCCGCATTCTTGCGGCTCGTCTTGAGGCGCTCGGATATGTGAAACCGAGTTATGGCGATGCGGTGGTTGCCCGCGAAGCGGCGCTGCCGACAGGGTTGCCGCTCGGCGGCGCTAACAATGTGGCGGTGCCGCATACCGATCCTGAACACGTTATCAAGCCTGGCCTCGCGCTTGCGACGCTCGCTCAACCTGTGCTCTTCTCCAACATGGAGGACGCCGACGAAAAGCTCCCGGTCAGTATCGTGTTCGTGATGGCGCTCAACGATAAGGATAAGCAGGTCGAGATGTTGCAGGAGATCGCCGGGACCATTCAGTCGCCTGAAGTCATAGCGGCGCTGATTGCGGCAAATTCCGTGGAAGACGTGCTGGGGCTTCTCGGCTAAGTTTGAAATTTCAAGGAGGAAGAAGAACTTATGGCCAAGCAGAAGACAGTGCTATTTGCCTGCGGGACTGGCATCGCCACCTCGACCGTCGTGGCGCACGCGGTCGAAGAGGCTCTCAAGGATCGCGGCATTCGCATCACGACGCGCCAATGCAAGGCGACGGAAGTGGCAGGGCAGATCGATGACGTCGACCTCGTCGTGTCGACCACGCAACTGCCCAAGGACCTCGGAAAGCCGGTCATCACGACGCTGGCATTCCTGACCGGCATCGGCAAAGCGGACGCCCTCGACAAGATCGAGGCCGCCTTGCGGGATTAAGCTAATCACCGCGACATCAAGCCTCAATCGCTTGTCGCGCGGCACTCGCCAGAAACGCGGCGCGCGTTAACCCGCGCGCTTTCGCCGTCTCATCGATAGCCTTTAGCAAACCGCGTTCGAACGTGACGTTGGCACGCACTACCCCGGTATCATTGTCGATCAGAGGAACTGAAACGAGAAAAGCGCCCTTGGCAAGTTCCGCACGAACGCTTTCGTTCGCCATAATCTCGGCGTGACTTGAAGGGCTGGGAAGCTCCATATCCTCAGCGTAGAGTCGAAGCGCTTCGACGGCATTGGCGACGATGCTGTCGGCATCGTCAGACGCTGAATAGACCCCGCCTATGTCCGGAAACTGGATGCCATAGGCGCTGTCATCGTCGTGCTGGATGAGTGCAAAATAGTGTTGCATCGATTTTGCTCCTGGTCGTCTGGTCAAATCCAACCTGCATCTTTTGCGATTGAACGAGCCGTCCCAACCGGCAGGTCCTTTTTGGGGTGCGGAATGATCAAAGTAATTTCGCCTTTGCGAAACTTGTGATGGGAACCTCGAATCGACACGAGTTCGAAACCCTCGTCTTTTAAGCGTTTTATGATTTTCTTGCTGTTTCGTTCCAATACAGATTCCCCATCCGTGCGCATTTTTATACGCATTGCCGCACAAATGTCAAATATCGATGCGTATAAAAATACGCATCGGCCGGCGAGGATTGTTTATTATTCCGCTGGCTGTAGGACCGGGCGAACTGCCCCGGTCTCTTCGATCGGCCAGTGCACGATCGCGGCGAATATCCCGAGGGCGACGCCAAGCCACCAGACGGGATTGTAGCTGCCGAAATGATCGTAGAGATAGCCGCCGAGCCAGACGCCGAGGAACGAGCCGATCTGGTGCGACAGGAAGACGATGCCGCCGAGCAGGCCCAGGTGCTTCGTTCCGAACATGATGGCAACGAGCGAATTCGTAGGCGCCACGGTTGAGAGCCACATCAGTCCCATCAGTATCGAGAAGATGATCACCGAGGTGCCGGTCTGCGGAAGCAGCAGGAAGGCGGTTACAAGCGCTGAGCGTCCGAGATAGAGGAAGGACAGGAATTTCGGCTTCGAATAGCGTTGGCTGATGATGCCGGATGCGAGCGAGCCGATGATGTTGAAGAAGCCGATCAGGGCGAGGGCAAGGACCGCGTATCTCGCATCGATGCCGATATCGCCGATATAGGCGGGAAAGTGGGCCGTGATGAAGGCCACCTGGAAGCCGCAGACAAAGAAACCGGTCGTGAGCAGGATATAGCTCTTGTGCCCGAATGCCTCACGCAGGGCTTCGCCGATCGACTGCTTGTAGTGATTTTCGCTGACTCTTCCGCTCGACGAATTGCCCCGTAAGGGGATGGCAAGAACCGGAATGACGAGCATGGCAAGGCCTAGATAGACTAGGGCGTCGGACCAGCCGAAGCTTTCGATCAGACCCTGGCTGATCGGCGCGAAGACGAACATGCCGGCCGATCCCGCCGCTGTTCCGATGCCGAATACCAGCGTACGGTTCGCCGGAGTAACGTTGCGGGCGAATGCTGAGAGAATGATGCCGAAGGAACCTGCTGCTACGCCAAGCCCAACCAACACGCCACCGCCAATGTAAAGCAATCCCGGCGAGGTCGCCCAGGCCATGATGAGAAGGCCGCTGCAATAGAGAAGCGCCGAGAGGAGCAGCACGCGCCAGGTTCCGAACTTGTCGGCAATGGCGCCAAAGAATGGCTGTCCTGCGCCCCAGAAGAGATTTTGCAGCGCCATCGCTATCCCGAAGGTGGTGCGGTCCCAGCCTTTTTCGGAAAGGAGCGGCAACTGGAAGAAACCCATCGCCGATCGCGGCCCGAAGGTAAGCAGTGCGATCAGGCAGCCAGCGATGATGATGAGCCACGGCATACCCGGCTGCCTGGTGGTAAATGCTTGGGCCTGAGACATGAGATACGCTCCTATTTGCGAACGCGCAGAATTAGCGGTTTCTCTCATTCAATCAATTGAATTGAGTTGATTGGTACTTAAATGAGATTGATGAGTCCCGGTTCGTCATGCTGAAAATACTAAACAAATGAAGGGTTTGATCCATGCATCCACTGGTAGTGATTTCGGTCGTCAGCCTTCTTTGTCTCGCCGGATGCGCAAGCTCAGGCGATGTGAGCCCCCTGGTTTTTTGTGATCGCCCGAC
This sequence comes from Phyllobacterium sp., assembly GCF_037994425.1. Taxonomy (NCBI): domain Bacteria; kingdom Pseudomonadati; phylum Pseudomonadota; class Alphaproteobacteria; order Hyphomicrobiales; family Phyllobacteriaceae; genus Phyllobacterium; species Phyllobacterium sp. The sequence continues at coordinate 7,420 of NZ_JBBNAM010000439.1, read as the reverse complement.
GGATTTCAACGCCAAAGTCTTTACCGACTGCACCCCGCGCCTCGGCGGTGACAGCCCCTTCAAGCGCGACCGGCAAGACAGCCGCTATGATGATGATCCCTACAACTGGCGCCGCAGATGAATGCATTCCGATAGGAGACCTCCGTCCCCGTCTTATCGAAGAAGCTCTTGAAGCCTGCAAAATAATCCCCTATGTAACTGCCCACGGCCCAGCCGTTTTTCTTTTGCCCATAAATATGCTCAGTTTGAGTATAAATGGGAGGCGTGTTCAGGAGGAAATGGATATGACCAACCCCGCCCGCATCTCGGCAGAGCGTTCCGCCGCCAAGACCGCAGCTGATCGCTTCGGCATCGTCGACATGCCGGATCTTTCCTATACGCCCCAGATTGCGGCCGAGACCGAGCACCTCTACGAACGCGTCTCCCACCATATTCCGCGCATCGAATGGCCGGTTTACGCGCCCTATGTCGCAGCGATCAACCACCTCAAAAAGCAGCGCAACGCCGTCATCCTGGCGCATAACTACCAGACGCCGGAGATATTCCACTGCGTTGCCGATATCGTTGGCGACTCGCTTCAGCTCGCAGAGGAAGCGACCAAGGTCGATGCTGAGATCATCGTCCAATGCGGTGTGCACTTCATGGCCGAGACGTCGAAGCTGCTCAATCCGCAGAAGACCGTGTTGATCCCCGACATGAGGGCAGGCTGCTCGCTCGCAGAGTCGATCACCGGTGCCGACGTGCACCTGCTGCGCGAAGCTAATCCGGGCGTTCCGATCGTCACCTACGTCAACACATCTGCCGAAGTGAAGGCGGAAAGCGACATCTGCTGCACGTCGGCCAATGCCGTCCAGGTGGTTGAGAGTTTCGGCGTTGACCGGGTCCTGTGCATTCCCGATGAATTCCTCGCCCAGAACGTCGCCGCCCAGACCAAGGTCAAGATATTGACCTGGAAAGGCCATTGCGAGGTGCATGAACGCTTCACGGCCGAGGAACTGCTCGCCTACAAGGCTGCTGACCCGGACATCCAGATTATCGCCCACCCGGAATGCCCGCCGGAAGTTGTCGCCGTCGCCGACTTTGCCGGATCGACCAGCGGAATGATCGGCTATGTGAAGGACAACCGCCCCGCCAAGGTGCTTCTTGTCACCGAATGCTCGATGGCATCAAACATCGAGGCCGAAGTTCCCGGCGTAAAGTTCATCAAGCCCTGCAACCTATGCCCGCACATGAAGCGCATCACGTTGCCGAAGATATTGGAGAGCCTCGTTTACATGCGCGAGGAGATTCATGTGGATCCGCTAATCGCCGAGCGCGCCCGACTCGCGGTCGAGGGCATGGTGAACCTCAAGCACTGAACGGAGGCTGGCCCGATGTCCAATCAAACGGATCCCGTCATCATCATTGGTGGCGGTCTCGCAGGGCTCTTCTGCGCCTTGAAACTCGCGCCGCGCCCTGTCACGGTGCTTGCCGCCGCCCCGATTGGACGCGGCGCCTCGTCGGCATGGGCGCAGGCCGGCATCGCTGCGGCCGTGTCGGAAGGCGATACAATCGAAAAGCACGTGGCAGACACGGTAGCGGCGGGCGATGGCATCGTTGACGAGAGCATTGCTCGCCTGATGGCGAGCGAGGCTGCTGCCCGCGTGCACGATCTTCTCGGCTATGGCGTTCCCTTCGATCGCGACCTTGAAGGCAGGCTCCAGGTGTCGCGTGAAGCTGCCCATTCCGAGAGCCGCATCGTCCGCGTTCGCGGCGACATGGCAGGTCGCGCCATCATGCAGGCTTTGGTCAAGACCGTCGAAGCCACGCCGTCGATCCGGGTGATGGAGGGCTATGTCGTCGAGGATATCGTCACCGCCAACGGATCGGTCAAAGGTGTGATCGCGCGGAGCGAGGCCGGGCGCGGACCGCAGGTAAGACTTGCGTCTTCCACCGTCGTCATTGCAACAGGCGGCATTGGACATCTTTATGCAGTGACTACCAACCCGTCCGAGGCACGAGGCGAAGGTATCGGCATGGCGGCCCGTGCTGGCGCGATGATGGCGGATATGGAGTTTGTGCAGTTTCACCCAACGGCGATCAACGTCGACAAAGATCCTGCGCCGCTTGCGACCGAAGCCTTGCGCGGTCACGGCGCAACGCTGATCAATAGCGCCGGTGAACGCTTCATGCTGAAAATCGATCCGGATGGCGAGCTCGCGCCGCGCGATGTCGTCGCCCGCGGGATATACGCGGAGGTCATGAGCGGGCGGGGGGCGTGGCTTGATTGCACCAAGGCGGTCGGCGCCTCCTTCGCCGAAGAGTTTCCAACCGTCTACAAATATTGCCGCGACGCGGGGATCGATCCTGTGGTTGAGCCAATTCCGGTTGTGCCAGCCGCTCACTATTTTATGGGAGGCATATTGACGGACGCGGAAGGCCGCACCTCGATCGACGGATTGTGGGCCTGCGGCGAATGCACGTCGACCGGCGCGCACGGTGCGAACCGCCTGGCATCCAACTCCTTGCTCGAAGCCGTTGTTTTTTCGGCCCGGATCGCCGCCAGCATCGGCAACACGGGCCATCAGGTTGAGGGCGACTGGTCCAAGGGATCGGTTGATCGCGATAGCCTCGCGGCGGATTCAGACACGCCAGAAATGACATGTTTGCGGAAAACGATGAGCGCCAGCTTCGGCGTCATACGCAAGAGGGCCGACATGCTGGAAGGTCTGAAGACGATCCTCGAACTTGAAAAGACCAACCGCGATCCGGCATTCCGTAATGTGCTTGCCACTGCCAAACTCGTCGCTGTCAGTGCTTTACGCCGCGAAGAAAGCCGGGGTGGGCATTTCCGCACGGACTATCCGGAGAAGCGGCCGGAATGGCAGCATCGGACATTCCTGACTTTGGCCGACGCCGAAAATTCGGTGGAAGACATCCGGGAGGTCGCATGATGGCGCACTCACCGGGCGATACCGCGTTTCTTCCCTCGCTTCCGCAGCTGTTGATTGATGACGCCGTACGGGCGGCCTTGCGCGAAGACCTCGGGCGGGCAGGGGATATAACGACGAATGCGACCATTGCCGAAGACGCGAAAGCGACGGCCATCCTTTCGAGCCGCGAAATGGGCACTGTCTGCGGTACGGGATTTGCCCGCGCTGCCTTCGCGCTGATCGATCCGGCTCTCAAGTTCGAGGCGCTCGTCAGGGACGGGGAGAAGGTTTCGCCCGGCGAGAAGCTCGCGAGGGTTACTGGCAATGCGCGAGCCATTCTCTCCGCGGAGCGGGTCGCCCTCAACTACATGATGCATCTGAGCGGTATCGCGACCTATACGGCAAGGTTTGTCGATCTCGTAAATGAAACGAAGGCGCGTGTTTGCGATACCCGGAAGACCATCCCCGGCATGCGCGCCTTTGCCAAATATGCCGTGAAGTGTGGCGGCGGCGCCAATCATCGTTTCGGGCTGGATGATGCGATCCTCATCAAGGACAACCATATCGCGGTGGCAGGCGGCGTGACAAACGCGATAGAGGCCGCACGCGCCTACGCTGGCCATCTCGTGAAGATCGAGATCGAAGTCGATGGCCTCGCGCAGTTCGAAGAGGCGCTGGCCGCAAAGGCAGACGTGATTCTCCTTGATAATATGGGCCCGGAACTCCTTGAAAAGGCGGTCGGAATCAACGCCGGCCGAGCGATCCTCGAGGCATCCGGGGGCATAGGCTTCGATACGATTAAAGCTGTTGCGCAGACGGGCGTGGACTATATTTCGACATCAAAAATCACTATGGCTGCGCCAACGCTCGATATCGGACTGGACATTGAAATCGCATGAAAGTCATCGCTACGGTTGCTGAGCTGCGCGCGACGCTCAAGGCTGAACGCCAAGAGGGCAAGTCGATCGGTTTGGTCCCGACTATGGGTTACCTGCATATCGGTCATATGGAACTGGTACGCTGCGCCAAGCGCGCCACGGATGTGACGGTTGTCTCTATTTTCGTCAACCCAACGCAGTTCGCGCCCAACGAGGATCTTTCGTCCTATCCACGCGACATGGACGGCGATCTGGCAAAGCTCAACGCCGAGGGCGTCGATTATGTTTTCACCCCGGAAGTTGCGGAAATATATCGGCAGGGCGCCCATACGATTGTCGATAATCCGGTGCTCTCGCGCATCCTAGTCGGCAAAATTCGCCCCGGACATTTCCGCGGCGTGACGACGATCGTCACCAAGCTGTTCAATATCGTACAGCCAGACCACGCCTTCTTCGGTGAAAAGGATTATCAGCAACTGACGATCATTCGCCGCATGGTGGCCGATCTTGACATGCCGATCGAAATCACCGGCGTTGCCACCGTGCGCGATGAGGACGGGGTGGCTTGCTCCTCGCGCAATGCAATGCTCACCGCGACCGACCGCAAGGCCGCTGTCGTTCTTTCAAGGGCGCTGGCCAAAGCCGAGGCGATGGTTGCGCAGGGACAGCGTTCCGTTCCTGCCATCCGCAACGCCGTGCGCGCCGTTCTTGATACGGAAAAGCGCGGAACGATCGAGTCAGTCGATCTTCGCGATGCCCGGACGCTCGATCCGGTTTCGGGCAAGTTCCGACAGCCAGTGGTCATTTTGCTCACTGTGCAATTTGGCAAGGTACGGCTGATCGACCAACGCGTCGTCGGCTGAACAGGAACAGGGGAGGAGACCCTATGAGCCAGGAAGTCGTCATGCGCCGGATAACTGCTCCGGAAATCCTTGGCCGTAAGGGCGGTGAGCCCATCGTTGCGCTCACGGCCTATCACGCGAACACAGCCAAAATTGTCGACAACTACGCCGACATTCTCCTTGTGGGCGATAGTCTCGGCATGGTGCTGTACGCGATGGAGTCGACGCTCGGTGTATCGCTTGATCTCATGATCGCCCATGGCCGCGCCGTGGTACGCGGGTCGAGACGCGCGCTCGTCGTCGTCGATATGCCTTTCGGATCCTATGAGGAAAGCCCCGGCGTTGCTTTTCAGAATGCCGCGCGGATCATGGCGGAAACCGGATGCGGCGCGGTCAAGCTTGAGGGCGGCGTACGCATGGCTGGAACAATCCAATTCCTCGCCGAGCGCGGCATCCCCGTCATGGCGCACGTCGGCCTGACGCCTCAGTCAATCAATACGCTTGGCGGCTTCAAGACGCAGGGACGAGACACAGCACTGTGGCCCTTGATCAAGGCAGATGCGCAAGCCGTTGCAGCGGCGGGCGCCTTTTCGGTTGTGCTCGAAGGTATCGTCGAGCCGCTTGCTGCGGAAATCTCGCGGGAAAGCGATATTCCCACAATCGGTATTGGCGGTTCGAGAGAGTGCGACGGACAGATTCTCGTCCTTGAGGATATGCTCGGCTATAATCCCAAGCCACCGCGTTTCGTGAAGGTATATGGCGCCATAGGCACAGCCATCGACGCAGCAGTCAAATCCTATGCAGAAGACGTGCGTTCAAGGGCCTTTCCGGGCGACGAGAACGTTTACCCATTGAAATAGCACGCTATTTCAATGGTTTTTTCTGAGTATCGGCACGCTGCCAGTAGTCCATTTTTGCCGAGCGGTCATAACCTTCGCCCATCAGCCGGACGCCGACGCGCCCTGTCTCCGGATAAAAGATAACGTCGTTCGGATTCTTCTCGCCAATGATGATGAACCGGCAGGGTGCATCACTGTGATTGTAGAAGGAATGCCCTGCCTTCTGGCCAGCCGGGAAACAGACGTGATCGCCGGTCTTCATGAGGTAAGTCTTCTCGCCGAGCCGCAATGTCATCTCGCCCGCAACGACAAAGGCCTGCTCTTCTTCAAGCATGTGATAGTGGTTGAGGCTCGACTCCATTCCGGGCTCGAGCTCTTCGAGCGCCACGCCCACATGGGTCGCGCCGCCATGTCCCGAAAGATAGCGGAAGCGCGTGCCATACCGGCTGCCTTCGGACCACGCCTCCCAGGGAACGTCTTCGGCTGCAAACGGCTCGGAAATACCATCCGCGTTCATCGCCGCTGGTTTCTCGCTCTTGGTTCTCCTCCTGTTATGTTCGTCCGCCAACCCGTAGGCCTGCCACACTCCGCTCTTCGAGTACATTGTGCCGGAAGCGGTAGAGGGCGGCTGGCCGTCCTCGCGGTTGTGATTGCTCGGCTCCGGTCGGCTCCACCAGTTCCGTGGTTTCGACCAGGCGGCGGAAATTCTGCTTGTGCAGATGGCGGCCGGAAATCGCCTCGACTGTCTCCTGCAAGGCGGTCAGTGTAAAGGTGGAGGGCATCAGTTCGAAGACGACCGGCCGGTATTTCAGCTTTGCCCGGAGCCGCGCGATGGCGGTTGCGAGGATACGCCGGTGATCGAAGCTCATCGGAACTCCAAGTGGGTGCGACAGGCCGGTAGTGTTGGTTCGGCCATCCCGGACTGCTTCCTCGATCAAACCTGCTTCGTAGAGAAGTTCATACCGCTCGAGCGCACGCTCCTCGTCCCAAGCGATACCATCTTCACCAAAGGCGAGTCGCAGCCGGCTCAGGCGCGCGGGAATGCCGCCGCTCTCAGCCCAATTGCGCAGGGCGGGCCGGATGGTCTCGTCGATCAATGCAGGCTTTCCACCGCGCCAATCCTCCCAAGGGAGAAATGAATACCAGCTGCGCCAGCGCGCGCCCGACTTGCGCAAGGCTTCTTTGTTGTCGTCGGTAATGCGCGTGAGGGCGAGATAGCCCACTGAAACAATGTGAAGATGCCGGTCTTCGGCGGTCTTGTTCCGGCCGCGATCGCCAAACGTATAGAGTTGCTCGACATAGCCAAGCCGCAATGGGGTCTGCTCTGCTACCCAGGCGCGCAGCCCTGTCTCAAGGGTCCGGTGCTCCAGCGGATTGAAGGGGCCGAATGGCAGTTCGTCGCGTTCCACATCGTCGCTGGACGGTGTGGTGAGGATCAACGGGTTGTTATTTGCGACGGCCGCAATTGCCGCACTCAAATTGATCTCGACCGCGTTGGGCGTGCCCGTCATACGGCAATGCTCAAGGGAAGGATGAACGGTGTACCCTCGAATGCTTCTTCGCCGCGTCCGATCGCCTTGACTGCATCGACCATGCGCCCCCTGCGTCCGAGCATGTCGTCCGCAAGGGCGATGAGGCGGCTGTTCGGCGTTGCTGAAGGCGCGTTGTGGCGCAGCGTTTGCGCCAAAACCACTTCATCGAGCTCGGGATTGAGTGCGAGCGCCGTAATATATGCGGCAGCAGTCGAGCGCGATATGCCGGCAAAGCAATGAATAAGGAGCGGCGCCTGCCGATCCCATCGTTTGCCGAACACCAGGAGTTGGTCGATGTGGTCGACCGCAGGCAAGGTCATTCCCTCTGCCGGCTCGATAATGTCGTTGAAGCCGAGGAAGAGATGCCGAGCTTCTTCGATTTCGGCGGGGCGCACCACTGGAGTACCGGTATTGATA
>NZ_JBBNAM010000438.1:0-11930 GCF_037994425.1 Phyllobacterium sp. | reverse complement strand
CGGTAGAAGCACTTGAATTGTTTGCTCTATCGGTCAACATCACACACACATATCGAGTCTCTCGACCGATGTCACTTGAACAATAGTTTTGGATAAGGCCGAAAGAATGGCGCTTGAAGTATCGATCGCAGTGGAGCGTTGGCCCATTGCCGGAACCTTCACGATCTCCCGCGGATCGAAGACGGAGGCCGCTGTCGTTGTTTGCACATTGGCCGACGGGACCTTCACCGGGAGGGGCGAATGCGTGCCCTATGCGCGTTATGGCGAGAGCCTTGAATCGGTCTGCGCCGAGATCGAAGCATTGCGCAGCGCGTTGGTGAATGGCGCTACTCGAGACGACCTACCGGCATTGATCGGCGCCGGTGCTGCCCGTAACGCGGTCGACTGCGCGCTCTGGGATATCGAGGCCAAGCGCAGCGGCAAATCCGTCGTGGAACTTGCCGGCCTATCCCCACTCCGCGACCTGACGACAGCCGTTACGGTGTCGTTCGGCGACGTGGAAACGATGGCGGCCTCGTTAAGGAGTTTTGCCGGAAGGCCGCTGATCAAGGTCAAGGTCGGCGGTGAAAACAACGCCGAGCGCATCGCTGCGATCGCAGCTGCGGCGCCGTCGAGCCGCATCATTCTCGACGCCAATGAGGGCTGGACCGAAGCCAACATCATCGAAAACATGCTGGCAGCCGCGAAAGCCGGCGTCGTGCTGATCGAGCAGCCGCTTCCCGCCGGAAAGGATGCCAAGCTCGCTGAAATTCCGCATCCCGTTCCGATTTGCGCCGACGAAAGCGCGCATGGGACTGACGATCTTCCTTCTCTGATTGGTCGCTATGACAGCATCAACATCAAGCTCGACAAGACCGGGGGCCTTACCGAAGCGCTGCGCATGCAACAGCGTGCCCGCGCTCTTGGCTTTGGGGTCATGGTCGGCTGTATGGTCGGAACGTCGCTTGCGATGGCGCCGGCAATGCTTGTCGCCCAGGATGCCGATTTTGTCGATCTCGATGGCCCCTTGATCCTCAAGCAGGATCGCGAGCCGGGCCTTGTCTTTAACGGTAGCCAAGTCTCGCCGCCAAGCCGCGACCTATGGGGCTGAAGCCTGTTGAATCGCCAGCTAATTCTGCCGCTGCTCCAGCCGAAGTGATACGCCCGCCAGTACGAGGCCGCAGGCGGCGAGCGCCACCATCACGTAAAACCCGTAAATGCCCGTCGCGGCATAAAGGGGCCCTGAAACCATGGTAACGATGGCGAGCGACGTGCCGATGAAAAATGTCGAAAGGCCTTGCGCCGTCCCGCCCCGTTCCTCGGGTATTGTCAGAGCAATCATCTTCTGCATGCCGAGGAAGGAAAGGGCGAACGAGAAGGCATGGAGACTCTGAATGAGGAGAAACCCCGCGACGCCCAAACCTGAGGGAACGACGAGCGGGAATGCGGCCCAGCGAAACATGGCGACAGCCGAACCTATCATCAGCACCCGCGCCGGATGAAGCCGTCCGAACAGGCGTCGAAACAGCGTGAACATGATCACCTCGGCAACGACCGAAATCGACCACAATGACCCGATCACCGTTTCTCCAATGCCAATCGACTTCCAATAGATGGCAGAGAAACTGTAGCCATAGGCGTGGCTAGCCTGGGTGATTCCGGTGGCGATCAGAAAGGTGACAAAGGCCGGGCGGCGCAACGCCCTGCCCGCATCGGCAATATCGACATCCGAAAGCGGCGAGAGCCGGCGTGGCTTACCGATGCGGGGAACGAAAAAACTCGCCACGCAGGCGGCGAGCAAGGCTCCAAGCAGGGCCGAAGGTATGATCTTTTCGCCAAAGTACTGGATGAAGATCCCGCCGGCAAATGAGGCGAGCAGAAAAGAAATCGAACCCCAGACCCGCATCTTGGCGAAATCCGCGCCATAGCGGCGCACGCCCGAAAGGGCGATCGTATCGGCAAGCGGCACCTGGGATGTCCAGGGCGGTGCAAGCATCAATGAGACGAACAATATGCCGGTAAATCCGAAAGGCACAAAGTAGAAGCCAGCCACGATCACCGCGAGCACCGTGGCAGTGCTCAAGATGTGCGCCCGATCATTCGACCGGTCCGCAAGCATGGAAACAAGTGGCGCCGCAATGACACGCACGAAAAGCGGCATTGAGAGGACAATGGAAATCTGTGTCGCGGTCAGCGACCGGAACTCGAGCCACAGGGGAAAATAAGGCAGATGCAGTCCGCTTGAAGCGAAGATGGCAAAATAGGCCAGAGCGACACGCAACTCAAAGCGAGACGGCTTATCCAGACCCGGATCCGCTGAGGCGGTGATCATTGCAGGACTTTCGGAAGATCGAAGACGGCTGGGGAAGAATCGCAATTGTGATTCACCTGCAGCCGCACCTATCACGAAATTCGGCAACTGCCTAGAAATGCTGGAGATATTTACTGGTGCGCTAAATGTCCGATGGCTGCCGGGCCGACATGGCGCGTTTGATCCTTGACCTCTTGACGGCCACGGCTTCCCGGGACGGGACGATTGTCGTCAGCACGCTCTCGAAAATATCGGCGCAGGCCTCCCAGCTGAAGCTTTTGAGCTTGGCATCGGGATCGACGCTGCCCATGGCAAGCGCGCCCAGTGCGGCCTCGCGCAAATCCTCGGACAGAACGCCGGCACAGGAAACGCCAATCACATCCTTGGGGCCGGGAACCGGATAGCCCGCGACCGGCACGCCGCAGGCAATCGCTTCGAGGAGCACCAGCCCGAAGGTATCGGTGCGGCTTGGAAAGACGAACACGTCGGAGCCCGCATAGCATCGTGCCAGCGCCTCACCCTCCTTCTTACCGGCAAAGGCGGCACCTGGATATTTGCGCTTCAGCTCCGCCAGGTCGGGTCCATCGCCGACGATGAGTTTGGTACCCGGCAAATCCAGCGACAGAAACGCCTCGAGGTTTTTTTCGGGCGCAACGCGCCCTACGCAAAGGAAGATCGGACGTGGCAACTCGAGATCGACCTGCGGTTGGGGGCGGAAGAGCTTGCGATCGACGCCGCGCGTCCACACCTTGAGCGTCGTGAATCCGCGATCAACCAGTTCATCATTGATCGATTGCGTCGGCACGAGGCAGGATTCAGCGGCGTTGTGAAAGCGGCGCAGGAATGCATAGGACCAGGCGAGCGGTACGGGCAGGCGCTCGCGCATATATTCCGGAAATCGGGTATGAAAACTGGTGGTAAAGCGCCAATTGTTCTTGAGGCAGGCCCGCCGCGCCATGATGCCAAGCGGGCCTTCCGTGGCGATATGAACAAAGGCCGGCTGCAAGGCTTCGATCCGCGCCTTGACCGCATGCGGAAGCGTCAGCGCCAGACGGATTTCCGGATAGGTCGGACAAGGCGCCGAGCGATAGTCGGCTGGCGAGATGATCGTCACCTCGAAGCCGCGCGCCTCCATCTGCTCGCGCAGTTTGGTCAGAGTTCGCACGACGCCATTGACCTGGGGATGCCAGGCGTCGGAAACGATGATGAGCCGTTTTGGCTGGTCGCTTGCCTCAGGCCGCATTCGCCGCCTTTGGACGCTTGTCGTCGAGGCGGATGACAGGCGCAAAGCCAGCCTGTTCCCCGATCAGATGCGTCCACGACAAGAGTTCCATGCGGCCGTCATAGTGCTCGACGATGGCCGTGCAGCTTTCGACCCAGTCGCCGGTATTGATGTATTCGATGCCGTCGATCTGTTCGATCGTTGCGTGATGGATATGGCCGCAAATCACACCATCCGCGCCAATGCGACGCGCTTCATCAGAAACGACGGTCTGGAAGGATCCGATGAAATTGACGGCCTTCTTGACACGGAACTTTGCCCAGGCCGAGAACGACCAGTAGCGCAGGCCAAGCATGCGCCGCACCTTGTTCATGATGGTGTTGATTGCAAGGGCGGCGTCATAGGCCCAGTCGCCGAGATAGGCAATATGACGTGCGTTGCGCACGACCACATCGAATTGATCGCCGTGAATGACAAGGAATTTTCGTCCATCCGCCGTTTCGTGCATCGTCCGGTCCATGACCTCGATACCGCCGAAGTGGGTGCCCTGGAAGTCGCGCAGGAACTCATCGTGGTTGCCGGCGACATAGAGGATGCGGGCTCCCTTGCGGCTCTTGCGCAGGAGCTTCTGCACGATATCGTTGTGTTCCTGCGGCCAGTGCCAGTTGCGCCGCAGACGCCAGCCATCAACGATATCGCCGACGAGATAGATCGTATCGGCGTCGTGATATTTCAGGAAATCCAGAAGAAAGCTGGCTTTCGCACCTTTCGAACCGAGATGGACATCGGATAAGAAAAGTGTGCGGAACTTGCGGGCCTCGTTCTCGACCATGATGCTGATCTCCGTTCAGCGCTGACGCAAAGGCGTCCGGTTGCGCTGACACAAACCCGATTCATGTCACAATCATATGACGATGCGGAAAACTACGCGTTTTCGCACGATAAACACTTGTAACAAAATGGACTTCATTTATGCGTCTGGATGTTATTCAAGCGTGCTAGAAATGCCTGAATCGACGATTTGTGAACGTGCAGCACCAATTTCCGGAAGGACCCGCTCCATGGCCAAGGATAAAACGCCCAGCAGCTCTGACCTCGACGAAAGCGCGCTGTTCTATCACCGCTTTCCGCAGCCGGGTAAGTTGGAAATCCAGGCCACCAAGACACTCGGCAACCAGCGCGACCTTGCGCTCGCCTACTCGCCCGGCGTTGCAGCACCCTGCCTCGCCATTCACGAAGATCCGGCGACTGCTGCCGACTATACGAGCCGCGCCAATCTCGTCGCCGTCATTTCCAACGGAACGGCCGTGCTCGGCCTCGGCAATATCGGCCCCCTCGCCTCCAAGCCGGTCATGGAAGGCAAGGCCGTGCTCTTCAAGAAGTTCGCCAATATCGACGTTTTCGACATTGAGATCGATGCCAACGAAATCAACCGCATCGTCGACGTCGTCTCTGCGCTCGAACCGACTTTCGGCGGCATCAACCTCGAGGACATCAAGGCGCCGGAATGCTTCGAGGTCGAGGAGCAGCTGCGCGCCAAGATGAACATACCGGTCTTTCATGACGACCAGCACGGCACGGCCATCATCGTTGCGGCCGCGATTCTCAATGGCATGGAACTCGCCGGCAAGGACCTTTCCAAGGTCAAGATCGTTGCATCAGGCGCCGGTGCTGCTGCCCTCGCCTGCCTCAATCTTCTCGTCAAGCTCGGTGCCGACCGCAGGAACATCTGGGTCTGCGATATCGACGGCGTTGTTTATGAAGGTCGCAATACGCTGATGGACCGCTGGAAATCGGTCTATGTACAGAAGACGGACGCCCGCGTCCTCGCCGATGTCATTGGCGGCGCCGATGTCTTCCTCGGCCTTTCCGCCGCCGGCGTGCTGAAGCCCGAGCTTCTGAAGCAGATGGCGCCCAACCCGCTGATCATGGCCCTTGCCAATCCGACACCCGAGATCATGCCGGAAGAGGCACGTGCGGCGCGCGCCGACGCGATGATCTGTACCGGCCGCTCGGATTTCCCCAATCAGGTTAACAACGTTCTCTGCTTCCCCTATATTTTCCGCGGCGCCCTCGATTGCGGTGCAAGGGCGATCAACGAGGAAATGAAGATGGCCGCCGTGAAGGCGATCGCGGCGCTGGCGCGCGAAGAGCCGTCCGATGTCGCGGCCCGCGCCTATTCGGGCGAGACGCCGACCTTCGGACCAAATTACCTCATTCCATCGCCATTCGACCCGCGCCTCATCCTGCGGATCGCTCCAGCCGTCGCCAAGGCGGCCATGGAGACCGGTGTCGCCGAGCGGCCGATCGATGATTTCGACGCCTATCTCGACCGCCTCAACCGTTTCGTCTTCCGCTCCGGCCTGATCATGAAGCCGATCTTCACGGCAGCAAAAACGGCGGAGAAGAAGCGCGTGATCTATGCCGATGGCGAGGACGAGCGCGTCTTGCGCGCAGCGCAAGTCGTGCTTGAGGAAGGGATCGCCGTGCCCACCCTGATCGGTCGCCCGCAGGTGATCGAGACTCGTCTCAAGCGCTATGGCCTGAAGATCAAGGTCGGCACTGACTTCGACATCATCAACCCCGAAGACGATCCGCGCTACCGCGACTATGTCGACCTTCTGGTGAAGCTGACCGGCCGGCGCGGCACCACACCGGAAGTGGCCCGTACGATGGTGCGCGCCAGCAGCACCGTGATCGCAGCGCTGGCCATTGTGCGGGGCGAGGCCGACGCCATGATTTGCGGCCTCGAAGGACGCTTCGAACGGCATCTGCGCAATGTCGACCAGATCATCGGCAAGCTCGAAGGCATCCGCAATTTCTCGGCTCTGAGTCTCCTCATCTCGCAGCGCGGCGTGCTGTTCCTTACCGACACCTATGTGAGCATCGATCCGACGGCAGAGGAAATTGCCGAGAAAACGGTACTCGCCGCCAGCGAAATCAGCCGGTTCGGCATCGAGCCCAAGGCGGCATTGCTATCGCACTCGAATTTCGGATCGCGCGATTCCGAAAGCGCCGCCAAGATGCGCCATGCCTCGGAGCTTCTGCGTGCAAAGGCGCCGCACCTCGAGCAGGACGGAGAAATGCACGGCGATTCCGCGCTATCTCAAGTGCTGCGCGAACGCGTCCTGCCACACTCCCGGCTCAGCGATGAGGCAAATCTCCTCGTCTTCCCCAACCTCGACGCGGCCAACATTACTCTGAACGTCGTCAAGACTGTTACCGACGCGCTGCATGTCGGCCCGATCCTGCTCGGAGCAGCCAAGCCCGCCCACATATTGACGCCATCAGTGACATCGCGTGGCATCGTCAACATGACCGCGCTGGCAGTTGTGGAGGCATCACAGCGCATTGATTGATCCCGGGAACGTCTTATTGCTGCCGTATGGCCGTGGCTGGTTCATGCATATTCGCCCCATTTGAATGCGCATGAAAATCTTGGACCGTTGCATGTACCGGACAATTCAATCTGCCGTCATTGCTGTTGCCGCCATCCTGGCCACGGCTCAGCTTTCGCACGCCAACTCCGACAATTGCGCACGGATGCAGGAGCGCCTCGACCAGTTGAACAACAGCGCCAATATCGACGACTACGAGTTGCAGCTGCGACGGGACCGCGTCGAGGCGGCGCTCGATGCCAACGATTGCCCTATCGTCGATTCTCCCATCCATGATCAACCGCGCTACGACACGCCGCTGCGCGATGAACCGATACCCGACTATCCGGTGCGCGAGACGCCCCAACGCGATTATCCTGTGCGTGACGAGCCACGCCGTGCAACGGCAGAGCCTTCATACGAGATTTACGGAAGCGAGCCGGAACCTGTTGAGCCGGAAATGAGTACTGCCCCCGCCTATGGCGGGCGCTACCAGACACTATGCGTGCGCAGCTGTGACGGCTACTATTTCCCGATTTCCTACGATACGGGAGCGGAGAATTTCTCACGCGATCAGGCGCAGTGCCAGTCGCAATGTCCGGGTGCGAAACTGTTCTATCGGCCTACCGACAATCAGGATGCGGGCGCAATGATTTCGCTGCGCGGCGATGCCTACAAGACCATGCCGAACGCTTTCAAATTCCGCAAGGTCGGGGCGAATGCGACACCGCAATGTAGTTGCCAGAAGGCCGCTGGTGACTTCAAGACACTCGGCGATCCCAAGGACGTGGCAAGGACCGCCCCAACTCCGAAGACTACGGCAGCAAAGCCCGAGGGAGCTAGGCCGGCCGAGCCGACGAAGCCCGCCGCCGCCCAATCCCAGGAGGCCAAGGCCGAACCTGCCGTACCCGCGAGCGAGCCCGCGACGCAGGCTTCGTCCATCATTCAGCTCGGGGAGCCTGAGACGAAAAAGACCGAGGTCGAGAAACCAAAGCCGTTGACTGAGGACAAGCCGATTGATCCAAACCGAAAGGTCAGGGTCGTCGGGCCAACGTTCCTTCCCGACCAAGAAGGGGCAATAAATCTGCAAGCTCCGGACCAGAAGTCAGCCCAGTAAGGGCGATGCGCAACGGCATGAACAGCCCTTTGCCCTTGCGCCCGCTCTGATCCTTGACCACGTCGGTCCACTGTTTCCAGGTCTCGCGGCTCCAGGGTGCGTCGGGCAGCACATCGAAGGCGGCACGGACGAAATCAATGTCCTCCGCAGCGACCGAAACGTCTGCTGCGGGTCCCTCGTTAACAATCTTCCACCAGCCAGCGGCGTCGTCGACACGCGAAAGGTTGCCGCGCACGGCGAGCCAGAATGCCCCGGCCCCATCTCCGGCTATGCCGACCGCAGCCAGACGGTCCTTGGCTTCCTCGAAAGGCATGGCGTGGATCAGCGCCCGATTGAGCGCGTCGAGATCCGCCGGGTCGAACTTCGATGCGGATTTTGACGTAGCGGCCGGATCGAATATTGCGGCAAGCGCTTCCATGTCCGGTATTGCGGTCACGTTCTCCGAGGTGCCGATCAGCACAGCGAGGCTCGCAACGGCCATCGGTTCATAGCCATCACGACGCAAGCTGCCGATCGACAACGCGCCCGTGCGCTTGGAAATCCCTTCACCCGAAGCCGTTGTCAGAAGGTTAATGTGACCAAGCGCCGGAACTTTCGCCCCCAGGGCCTCGACGATGGAGATCTGGACCCCACTATTGGTGATGTGGTCATTGCCGCGGATGATATGGGTAATATCCATGTCGACGTCATCGACGACCGAGGTAAAGGTATAAAGATAAGTTCCGTCCTCACGCACCAGTACCGGGTCGGACAGCGACGAAAGATCGACGGTTTCCCGGCCGCGCACCAGGTCGTCCCAGTGAACTTCGGTTCTTGTTATCGAAAACGGATCGTCCTTGTAGTTCGGAAGCAGAAAGCGCCAGTGGGGACGATGTCCCTCGGCCTCGAGCTTTTCCCGATCGGCCGAGGTCAGCTTCAACGCCTCGCGGCCATAGATTGGCGGCAGGCGGCGCGCCAGACGCAGCTTGCGCTTCCGCTCCAGTTCTTCGGCGGATTCGTAGCAGGGATAGAGGACACCCGCTGCCTTGAGTTTCTCTGCAGCTGCATCATAGAGCGGAATGCGTTTCGACTGATATTCAATCCGCACCGGTTTAATGCCTAGCCAATCGAGATCGGCAATCGTCGCCTCGGCGTACTCGGTCTTTGAGCGCACAGTATCGGTGTCGTCGAAGCGCAGGATGAACTGGCCCTTGTTCTGCAGGGCAAAAAGCCAGTTGAACAAGGCTATCCGCGTGTTGCCGATATGAATGAAGCCGGTTGGAGACGGTGCAAAACGGACGATCGTGGTCATGGGTGCGGCATATCGGATGCGGCCCTCAATGGCAATATGGGCCGCGATTTCGTGCGGCCCATATTTCGTTTGGAGGAATGCACTAATCGTCGTTGAGGACGAGCCCCTTCGTCAGTTCCAGCGCCTGCAGCTCGAACAAGCTGCGGTAGATGCCGCCGTTCAGCCGGATCAGGGCTTCGTGGTTGCCCTCCTCCGCGATCTTGCCGTGGTCGAAGACCAGCAGCCGGTCGAGGGAGCGCACAGTCGAAAGACGATGCGCGATGACCAGTGTCGTCCGTCCCTGCATCAACCGCTCCATTGCCTGCTGGATCAGCACCTCCGATTCTGAATCGAGGCTGGATGTGGCCTCGTCCAGAATTAGGATCGGTGCGTCCGCGAGGAACGCTCGAGCAATCGCCACGCGCTGCCGCTCGCCGCCCGACAGCTTGACACCGCGCTCGCCGACGAGCGTGCCGTAGCCCTTGGGGAGTGCCGAGATGAACTCGTGCGCGCTCGCCTGCAGCGCGGCCCGCTCGATTTCCTCCTGCGAGGCGCCGGGCCGCGCATAGGCGATATTCTCCGCCAGCGTCCGGTGAAACAGGATCGGCTCCTGTTGCACGATGGCGATCTGCTGACGCAGCGAGGCTTGCCGAACCGCGGCAATGTCCTGACCGTCGATCAATATCCGGCCTGCCTTGACGTCATGCAGACGCTGGATCAGCTTGACGAACGTCGTCTTGCCCGAACCGGAATGCCCTACCAGCCCTACCCGCTCGCCGGCGCGGATCGTCACCGAAAACCGATCATAGAGCGGCAACCGGTGCGCACCGTAAAGGAACGTCACATTATGGAATTCGATCCTGCCATCGGTGATCGAGATCGGCTTTGCACCCGGACGATCCTCGATGCCGAGACGCTGACTCTGGATATCAACCAGTTCCTCCATGTCATTGATCGAACGCTGCAAGTTGCGGATGTGCATGCCGACTTCGCGCAGGTAGCCCTGGAGGATGAAGAACGATGTCAACACGAATGTGATGTCACCCGCGCTGGCGTTTCCGTTCGCCCAAAGGAGCAGCGCAAAACCGATCACCGCCGCCCGCAGGAACAGCAGCATCGTGCCTTGGGCCGTACCGTTCCACGTGCCCCTGATCCAGGTGCGCGCCGTCCGGTCCTTCCATTTGTCGAGGACCTTGAGGAGCCGCGCATCCTCGCGGCTCTCCGCGCCGAAGCCCTTTACTACCATGTTACAGCTGACGGCATCGGCAAGCGAACCGCCGAGCTTGGTGTCCCAACGGTTGGCAAGACTTGCCATTGGGGCAACGAAGCCGAGTGACATCATCACGGTCACCGCGACGAACACCAGCGATCCAACGCCAATGATCAGGCCCATGAGGGGCCAATACCAGGCCATGAGTATGGTCGAACCTGCGAGCATGACGATCGATGGAAACAGCGCCAGCAACAATGTATCGTTGAGCAGGTCAAGCGCCCACATGCCACGGGTCACCTTCCGCACTGTTGAGCCGGCAAAGCTATTCGCGTGCCAGTCCGTGGAAAAGCGCTGGATACGATAAAAGGCACCGGAGGCGATATCCGTCATCATCTTCAAAGTCAGATATGTCACCGCGATAAAGGTGACATGCCGCAGGATTATTGCGCCAAGCGACAAGGCAAGAAGGGCTCCAAACGCTGCCATTGCAGCATTCCAGACAATCTCCTCGCGCGCATGACCATTGACGACGGCATCGACCAGCCGGCCGGAATAGAGCGGGGTCAAGACGTCGGCCAGGGTCGAAAGCAGAACGGCGCCGACAATAATGCTGACGCGCACCGGCTGTTTTTGCCAGTGTCTCCAGGTGAATCCGAGAACGGCGCGGAACGCCCCCCCGCGCAGGTTGAAACGCAAAAAGGTCATGACGATGTCCCGCGCCCGATTGCACCGGCCTTATAGATAATCAGGAACAAGTTTGCCGTGTGTGGACTACGAAGTTCGTACGGCATGTGATTTGGCGTCTTGCCCAAATACGGGAAAGGCCAATGTCGGCGATGGGTTACCTCGACTGGTGAAGGTAATTGAAAAGCCTTTGAGGCTTTTCCGCATCACGTGTCAGGAACGAACGCCGCCCCGCGGGGACATATAAAAGACTGTCATTCGAAAACCTCCCGGTCTTCATTGCCGGACTTGCGCTTATATGTGAATCGCTTTCACGCGCCAAGCACCATTTTTCTCAACTCCGCGTGTTTACGACACGTGTGCGGCGTGCATGCAACAGTCGGATCATCTGTCCCGGAACCGGTTTGTAATCGGATAGCGCCGATCGCGACCAAAGTTCTTCTTGGTCACCTTCACGCCTGGCGCCGATTGTCGCCGTTTGTACTCGGCTATGTAGAGAAGGTGTTCGATGCGCTCGACCGTCGCCCGCTCGTGACCGCGTTTGACGATTTCATCGACGCTCATCTCATGTTCGACGAGGCATTCGAGAATATCGTCCAGGATCGGATAGGGAGGAAGCGAATCCTGATCGGTCTGATTTTCGCGCAGTTCAGCCGAGGGCGCCTTGCTGATGATATTGACAGGAATGACCTCGCCAGAGGGTCCGAGGCCGCCAGCTGGAACATTCTTGTTGCGCCATTCAGACATGGCGTAGACC
>NZ_JBBNAM010000437.1:0-3736 GCF_037994425.1 Phyllobacterium sp. | reverse complement strand
CCTACGCGATAGCGCTGCGCCGCGACGACGCCAACTTCCGCCTTCTGGCCGATCGTGCGTTGACGAATTTCTATCTGTCGGACGATTTTCTGCCGCTGCTGGAAACTTATTTCGGAGCAGAGGCGCCGATGCTGCACACGCAAAACATCATGGAGCATGTGCCCTATTGATATCGATCAGATCAAGGCAGGGGTTGGGCAACCTGCACTGCAATCTCGCGACATGCGACCGCTGCTGGCGGCCAACAGCGAACCCGCGTAAATCGTTACGCTGCCAGAGTGAGAGATTTTGGATGGTTTCTCGCCTGCCGTTTTGCAGTTCGCTCCTTTCCTCAGTGAGGACCATCGAAGGCGCTTCTCGCATGACAAGGTGCTGAATCGGGTATAGCGTGGCGGTTTGGGTGGGAATTGCGTTTTGGGCTAAGACGATTCATCCGTTCGGCTCCTCATCGACCGCATTGGCGCACACCCGGCCGCCGACAAACAACCTCGTAGGATCGTCGGCAGACTTTTTTGAACGTGGGAACCCGCGCGCTTAACGGAGACCAATGCATGCGAGAAGCAACGCGCGAGGCGATTGCGGCGCTATTGAAGGTCTCGATGTATTTCCGCGTCGCGTTCGCCTATCGCATGCCTTTCATTGCGACGCATCTCACAGTCCGACTGGTCACCTCTGCGGTGTTCGTGCCATTGATCGGACTGCTCCTCGGCATTGTCGTCGGTTTCTCCGGCCGAAGCGCCATGACCGATCAGGACATCGCGTGGCTCCTGATGACACCGGCGGGCGCTCTCACCGCACTTGCGGCCATCGCGCTTGGCATCGCTGCGGCGGCTCTGGACATCGCCTTGATGATGTACATACTCGCGATAAGAGAGCAGCATGTTATCCCTGCGATCCGGCAGGGGTTTGCTTTCGTCGTCCCGCGATTTCCGCGCATAATGCGCTTCAGTCTGGGGCTTCTCCTGCGCGTTCTCGGCATCGCCCTGCCATTCGTTCTGGCGATGGCGGCTACTGCGTATTTGTCTCTGCGCGACCACGACATCAACTATTACCTCACCGACCTTCCACCACGAGCGATGCTCGCGGCCGCCGGCATCGCAGCCCTGGCGACGCTCATGGGCCTGGTTCTCCTGTCAAAGCTGACCGACTGGGCCTTCGCGTTGCAACTCGTCGTGGGGCGAGGCGTGCGACCATGGTCAGCCTTCAAACAGAGTGCCGCGCTACTACAAGGACGGAAGTTGCCCCTGTTTCGGCAGATCGTCGTCTGGGTCGCATTCCGCATTCTTATGGCCGCCACCATCGCGGCGCTATTTGGTGCCGCAATCGGCGGGGTCCCGTCGCTTCTGGCTGACAGCTTACGGTTTATTGCCGGACTAACCTTCTTCTTCCTGCTGGTCTGGGGCGTAATGAATGCTTTCGTCTCGGCGCTGTCGAACGGCGCCCTGGCTCGGCTCCTGCTGTCGGAATTCTTGGAGGCGACGGGAGAGGAAGGTTTCCCTGCGACTGCTGCGGTCGGCGTTAGCTCCGGCCGCAGAATGTCACCTTGGATTATCCTTGCGCCGGCATTGGCCTGCGTCGCAGCAGGACTCGTCCTGACAGATGGTTTGCTCTCGCGGATCGGTTCGCCTCAGACAGTCGAGATCATTGCTCATCGTGGTGCGGCTGGCGAACGACCTGAAAACACCATGGCGGCCGTGCTCAAAGCGATCAATGATGGTGCCGACTGGGTGGAGATCGACGTGCAGGAGACTGCCGACGGCGAAGTCATCGTCGCCCATGACAGCGATTTTATGAAGTCGGCGGGGGTCGAACTGAAAGTCTGGAATGCGACGATGGCCGATATTGCCCGCATCGACGTCGGCAGTTCGTTTGATCCAGCCTATGCGGCCGAACGTACGCCGACGTTGCGCGACATACTTTTGGCCGCGCGTGGAAAGTCGCGAGTGATGATCGAACTGAAATACTACGGACACAATGTTGACCTGGAGGAGCGCGTCGCCCGCCTCGTCGAGGAGACAGGGATGACCGACAAAATCGCTATAATATCGCTCAAATTGCCGATGATTGAGAAGATGCGGGGCCTGCGCCCGGGCTGGCGCACCGGAGTTCTTGCTGCGAGGGCCGTCGGTGATCTGTCGAAACTCGACACCAACTTCATTGCCGTAAACACAGGGCAGGTCTCGGTCGGTTTGATCAAACGGTGCAAAGCGAATGGAAAGCGGCTCTATGCCTGGACGGTCGACGAGCCTGTGACAATGTCACGAATGATTTCGATGGGGGTGGACGGGCTTATTACCAACAAGCCCGCGTTAGCGAGGCAGGTGATGGAGCGGCGAAATGCCCTGTCTGTGCCTGAGCGCCTGCTTCTGTGGGTGGCCGATAGCTTCGGGATCGGCAGCTTCCGTCTCGTCGCAAATGAGCGGGACGCCTGAGCGTTCCTTGAGCTCATAGTGATTGCAGATTCTCGACATGGTTCCTGACGCGGCGATGGGTCCATGGCAGCTCGTGAGCTGAAGCGCGGCGGAGGACCGATCGAACTTTGTTCAAAATTACCTTCGCCGTCATTATACTCGGCGTCTTAGCCGGGAGAGGGGTTCATGCGTCCACTAGCCCAGTGTCAAGCCTTGCTGGCCGCGGTTCTCGCGAGTGCTGCCGCCGCGGTTTCGACATCCGCGCCCGCGCAGGATCGCCTCGCCGAGCGTGCGGCGATGATCGAAACAATCAAATCGCACGCCCGCTCAGCGGTCGAGGCACAGGGTATCGATCCGGTGGTGCTGAATGCGATGGGAAAAGTGCCACGCCATGCCTTCGTACCCGAGGAGCAACGCGCCGCGGCCTATCAAGATCGGCCGCTGCCGATCGGATACGGTCAGACGATCTCGCAGCCATTCATCGTTGCGCTAATGACCGACCTGATCAACGTCGGGCCTGGCGATGTTGTCCTTGAGATCGGCACTGGCTCGGGTTATCAGGCAGCTGTGTTCTCGCCGCTCGTAGCGAAGGTGTACTCGATTGAGATCATACCGGAACTGGGCAAGAGAGCGGCAGCGCGACTGGCGGAGCTCCGCTTCGACAATGTCGAGGTGAAGGTAGGCGACGGCTACTATGGTTGGCCTGCGCATGCGCCTTTCGACGGCATCGTGGTGACTGCTGCTGCCAGCCACATTCCGCCGCCGCTGGTCGAACAGCTCGCCAAGGGGGGCCGGATGGTCGTCCCTGTGGGAGGTCCCTTTGCGACGCAGTTTCTCATGCTGGTCGAGAAGCGACGGGACGGAAGCATCACGACCCGTCAGTTGCTGCCGGTGAGCTTTGTGCCGCTAAGGGGAGGTAGGGCCCCATGAGAGCGGGGGGCCTGCTGCCGATCAGTCTCATATCGGCGGCGACCCTTGCCTACGAAGTGCTGCTGATGCGGCTCTTTTCGATTATTCAGTGGCATTATTTTGCCTATATGATCATAAGCATCGCACTCCTGGGCTTCGGCGCGAGCGGTACATTCGTTGCATTCGCCCGCCGCCCCCTGTTTGAGCGATACCCGGCCGCTTTCGCAGCATCGGCAGCGTTGTTCGGCATTACTGCGGTTGTCAGCTTCGCCGGTGCCGAACGCCTGCCGTTCAACGCGCTTGAGATCGTCTGGAATCCGTGGCAGCTCGGCTGGCTCGCAGCCAGCTATGCGCTCCTGATCCTGCCGTTCTTTTTCGGTGCAACTTGTATCGGACTTGCCTTCAGCCGCTATCCT
>NZ_JBBNAM010000436.1:0-8345 GCF_037994425.1 Phyllobacterium sp. | reverse complement strand
CGGGTTTGATCTTGCCAGGCCAGACGGCGATCGCAGGGACACGGTTGCCACCCTCGCGCAAGGTTCCCTTCGTGCCGCGGAATGGCGTGTAGCCGGCGTCTGGATAGACGTCTTGCCACGCTCCATTATCGGTCGTGTAGAAAACAAGCGTATTCTTGTCCATTCCCGTTTCACGCAGCTTGTCCATGATCCGGCCAATGCGCGTATCGAGCTCCACAACCGAATCCGCATATTTGCTTTTCGACATTGATTTCAGTTGGAATTCCGGTGCTGGCATGTTCGGCTGGTGAACTTTCATGAAGTTCACGTTGATGAAGAACGGCTCGTCCGGCTTCTTGGCGGCTTCATCGAGAAATCCGAGCGCGGCCTTCTCGACGTAACCGTCAAAGAAAGGAATACCTACCACGCCCTCCTTGCCGTCGATGACTGGCGTGTCGACGTACTGGCCATTGATCTTGAAGTCTTCCGTCACGGGTCCACCGGCGTTGCCCGAGAGTGCGCCCTTCGTCACCTTCTGGAACATCGCCCTTAGGTCTGCCGACATGTCAGGGAACCAGGTCGGATCGGCATAGGTATAGGCGTTGAGATGATAAAGGCCGGCATACCTCATCTCGTCGTAGCCTTGGGCGTTAGGTAGCGCGTAGTCCGCTTCACCAAGATGCCATTTGCCGGTGAAATAGGTGTGGTATCCACCACGCTTCAGCACCGAGGCAAGCGTCCATTCCGCCGCCGGAAGGCCGCCGCCCTGGCCCTGGAATGCGACGGTGGTCATGCCGCTCCGGTTGGGGATGCGCCCCGTCTGCATGGCGGCGCGGCCGGGGGTGCAGCTCGGCTGCGCGTAGAACGAGAAGAAGGTCATGCCGTCCGCCGCAAGCTTGTCGATGCTTGGCGTAGGCATCCCGCGACCTTCGCCTCCGCCGTAAGGACCAAGATCGCCATAGCCGGTGTCGTCAGAGACGATGAACAGGATATTGGGCTTTTTCTGCGCGTCCTGTGCCTCAACTGGGGCGATCGTGCCCCATAGAGCAGCCGCAGCGGTCAACGCGCCGAGACCGAAATTTAGAATAGTGCGATTCATCTTGAGAACCTCCGTTAGAATGCCGAGTGCAACCCGTGTGTTAACCTTGTAGTTAAAACAACTGGAGATATCCGTTCCCGCGCATCGCGCAGAACAGGCGTAGAGGAGAATGACCGACGCGGATCGCGAAAGTCGCCCATCATTCACATCCTACGCATGAGCGAAGTTGTGCGGTATTTGTCCCTTTGGTCAATGAGCTTTCGCTCTCCAGAGACCATAGTTAGCAGATTGAGTGCAGTGCGCTATCCGGTGAAGTCTCGATACAACCTCGGGAATTGCCCTTGTTGGACTAGTGATCCCGAGGGTTCTACTTCTAGGGAGCAAGGACGAGCTGGCATGATACGTAGTGGGAAGGTTCTGTCGGGCCGGGTCGCCCAGGGCTTGATTGCCGTTCTGTTGGCTGTTCGACTTGCTATGTACGGCACGCCATCAGTCGCACTGGAAGTCGTACGCCGGGTTCGGCGTGTCCTCATTTTGTACCCCTACGACGAAAGGATCGCAGCGACCACGGCTGCGGGCGAAGCAGTACGAACACGCCCGCTCGAAGCTACCAAAAGCGATATCGATATATTTTCGGAGTTTCTCGACCTCTCGCGCTTTCCCGAGAAGGCCCACGTTGAGCACATTGCACATTTTCTCGCCGAAAAGTATGCAGATCGGCGCCCGGATGTGTTGATCGCGCTCGGCGAGGAAGCGGCAAGCTTCATGGTCTCAAACCGCAAGACGATCGCTCCTGGTGCACAGGTCATATTCGCCGGCCTGAGTAGTGCCACAGCCGTAAAACTGCAGCTACCGAATGAGGTAATCGGAGCGTTTGCCGAACTCGATATTGTGAAGACACTTGAGTTGGCGCGCAGTCTCCAGCCGAATGCCCGTCATCTTTTCATCATCGGGGGAGTCGCGCCGGCGTCTGCTGCGAGTAATGCACCTCAATCAATCCGCGACTGCTGGAGCGCTCTTCGCGTCTCAATCAGCCCCTGGGCGCCATTCGGAGCAACGCCGAAGCAGCGGAAGCCCTGTTGCGCAGTGAGAAACCCAATCTCAAGCTGATCCAGCAGATTCTCCTCGACATTCGCGACGACGACCAGCGCGCTGGCGATATAATTATCCGGCTGAGGGGCCTACTCAAGAAGCGCAGCGAGATCGAGCGGCAGGACTTCGACCTCAACGACGTGACGAGCAGCGCGATGCAAATTCTCAACGCCGAAGCCAAGCGGAGGGACATAATTGTCAGTTCCAGCCCGGCTTCGCGAAGGCTGCTTCTGAGAGCCGACCAGATCCACGTCCAGCAAGTCATCCTCAATCTTGCGACGAATGCGCGGGTGCCGAGGATTTTCTCGAGAAACCCGTTTCAGGATCGACACTGCTCGAGGCGATCGAACGAGCGCTGAGGCACCACGAAAAACGGCGTGCGGAGCATGACCGTGTTCAAACGCTTCAGGCTCGGGTCGAAAGCCTGACACCGCGTAATTGCAGGTCTTCGACCTGATCGTTCGCGGCAAACTCAATAAGCAAATTGCCTACGCGATCGGCACTTCGGAAAGGACCGTAAAGGCCCATCGGCACTGCATCACGGAAAAGCTTGGCGTTCATTCACTGGCCGAGGCGGTGTCGATTGCAGAGAGAACGAAGCGGCTTGACCCCGAGGGAGAGCAATCGCAGCGGTAGCGATGGATATCCTTCCCTTTAGGACAAGTATCGGCGCGCCCGCATGCGTTTTACGATGGGGTAGTTGGACTGGAGATTCCTTTAGCTGATGAGAGGCACAAGTTGGAACGCCGACCATGGAAAGTGGCTGTCGTTGAAGACGATCCGAGTATGCGAAGGAGCGTCGAGGGCTTGCTCAATGCCCATGGTTTCCGACGGAAGGATATTCTTCGGCTGAGGCTTATCTCCACGGTGAAGAGGCCAGCAAAGTTGATTGCCTTTTGCTCGATATCAACCTTGGCGGGATGTCGGGCGTCGAGTTGCAGCATCGATTGAAAAGCTCCGGTTCCAATCTGCCGATTATTTTTATGACCGCGCTCGAGGATGACGCGCTGGAATTGGAGGCGAGGCAGGCGGGTTGTATCGCCTATCTGCAAAAGTCATTTCCAGCAAACTCAATGATCAATGCTATAAGCAGCGCCGTGATTTCCAACGCGAAGTAGCGGCGCTTTGCAGCGCACGGCGGGCATCGGCAAAATCACCGCTTTATGCTCCTTCAGGGCACGATCGCGAAGAATAGGAACGCGGCGAAGATCACGAGGTGGATAATACCCTGAAGCACCGTGGTCCGGCCTGTCCCGAGCGTAATCACGCTCGTGAAGAGGGTCAGCACCAACAAGACGCGGCTCTTGTCGTCCAGGCCAAGTTCCAGGGGCTGGCCGATGACGATCGAGACAAAAGCGACCGTGGGAATGGTCAATCCAATCGCCGCGAGCACCGACCCCAACGCAAGGTTCAGGCTGGTCTGCAATTGATTGGCCCTTGCCGCCTTCAGTGCCGCAAGGCATTCCGGAAGCAGCACCACGCCCGCGATCACGATCCCAACGACCGCTTTTGGTACGCCAATCCAATCGATTCCGGCTTCCACGGCCGGCGTAAGGGCTTTTGCTAACCCCACGACGGCAACGAGCGCAACAAGAAGCAAACCGGCGCTGATGGCCGCCGCCCTGTTTGATGGTGGTGGCAAATGGTCGTGCTCTTCATAGCTTTCGAATGGAAGAAAGTAATCGCGATGCCGCACGGTCTGGACGAAAATAAACGAGCCGTACAGGACCAACGAGGCGACGGCGGCGAATATAAGCTGGGATGTCGCGAAGAGCGGACCTTCAGCGCTCGCAACGACGTTTGGCAGAACCAGCGTCAACGTCGCAAGTGCGGCCAGAATAGCCAAAGCAGCGCTGGCGCCATGAATCTGAAATCCCTGCTCGTGGTGGCGCGCGCCACCCCAGAGGAGGCATAAGCCGACGATACCGTTCATTACGATCATGATTGCGGCGAATACGGTGTCCCGCGCCAGCCCTGCTTTCTCCGCTGGCGCTGCCAGCATCACCGAGACGATCAGTGCCACTTCAATGATGGTTACGGCGACGGCGAGGACAAGCGTGCCGAAGGGCTCTCCGGTGCGGTGCGCAACGACCTCGGCATGGTAGACTGCAGAAAAGACGGTAGCGATCAGAACGACGCCTGCGGCGGCCGCAACAAGGCCCCCACCCACTCCGAAGAGTGATACCAACAGAATGGCCCAGGCCAAAGCCGGCCAGGTCCATGCCCACCATGGGAGATGTTCTGCCGCCAAGCCGAAATGCTCCTGTTTGAGACGTCCGAAACCCGACAGTAATAATTTCACGAGGAAGTTTGCTGATCATGCCGCGATTTGAACCTGCGTCAAGGCGATTCATGTCTAGGCTCGCGGGCGTTGCATCACAGCTTCTCACGACCGCTGTTGGGACGCGCTCCGCTTCATCCTTTTAGGGCGATTGTCTGGAAGCTTGATCTGTTGGATGATCTGTTTGCTGAACAATAATGACGGGGGAAAAACCTCATGCGCCTGACAGCTTTCAATTGCCTGACCGTGTTCACCATAGGCCTCAGCCTAGGCGTAACGCTCGGTCTCATTCATATCTAGCGGTAGCTCCACCGGCTGCAAATCCCGTGGCAAAACTCATCACCTTCTAGGCATTACCGGCGAATCGGCTCAAAATCCGGTGATCGATAGTGGCGTCTGGAAGGATGACCGGAATGAAATTGAGCTTCGAAGAGTTCGTGGATTCGCGCGACTATTGCGACGATCTTTTCGCGATCGGCCTGTGCGAAGGCGAAGGCTATGTCTACGCGGACGGTCTCTATTGCATCGAGAAAAGTGGCGCTGTCTTCCTGCTTCATCACGGTGGGCGCACCCAACACGATGCAGACATTGCGAATCTCGAGCGCGAACTCTTTCGCCTCGTCCAGATGGCCGAAGCTGCGTAACAGTTGAGACCGTTTCGTCGGGACGACCAAGGCCCATTCGTTCGAGCTAGAGATTTTGGGTGGATGGCTGTCGATCCATAACGAGCGTAGACTCCCCGAGGCATCACATTCTTCGGGGAGGGAATCGTGAAAAACTATCTCATTATCGTTGTCCCGATCTGCGCATTCATCGTCAGTGCGCCCATGCCGGGGGAATCGTCAAACAAGCCGCGATCCATCGCCGCCTGCAGCGCCGCACTCCAGAAGAAGGGGCTGACAGCGCCTACCCCTTCGACGGTCACCGCCAGCTTTGGCAAAGGCATGTGGATGACCATTCAAGGTAAGGCCAATGGCGGCACACCCTTTACTTGCAAGACCCACCACAACAGCGTCATCTCCTTGACCATCAACAACTGATCAGGCCTTTCTGGGATTGGTCCTCACCCGATGGCCGCTGATGTCGGCGCCCGCTGAACTAGAAAACCGCATGTTCCAGATGGTTGCGGTGATGGAAATGGCGGTCACTACGATGAACGCAACCGAGAAGTCGCCGAGTTCGGGGACGTCGTGATCGCTTGCCAGCATCGAACCGTGCAGTGCCAGAGCACCAACACAAATGCCAAGCGACAGCATCAGCTGCTGGAACGTCGTATAGAAGCTGGTTGCCGAGCTCATCTGCTCGCGACCGATTTCGTCATAGGCAACCGTGTTATAGGCGGTGAACTGGAACGACATGAAGAAGCCGCAGAAATAAAGAATGACGAAGATCAGCGGCAGCGGCCAATCCGGCCGGAAGGCAGCGCAAAGCGCATAGCCGAACGTCGAAATCAATCCGTTGACAATGAGGCTGTTGCGAAAGCCGAATTGCCTGAGGATCTTCGGAGCAACGGCCTTCATCGTCATCGAGCCAAGCGCCGTCGCAATGACGATCCCGCCGGCCGATGCTGCCGACAGGTTGAAGCCGAGCTGCAGCATGAGCGGCAGAAGAAACGGCTGCGCGCCTTGCGTGATGCGTGTCAGCGATCCCGCGACAACTGAGGCACTGAAGGTTGGGATGCGCATCAGCGAAAAGTCGAGGATCGGTGACGGATGCTGACGCGCGTGGCGCAGATAGGCGATGCCTGACAACAATCCGATCAAAATCAGCGATGCTGAGGGCACCGCCTCGCCGCTTCGGCTGGACATTTCGAAGCCGAACAACAACGAGCCAAGCGAAACACCGGATAGTACGAGGCCAATCCAATCGAACGGCCCTGTCGCCTCCCGTTTGAACTCCTCGATGAAGAGGCTGACGAGAATGAAGCCCATCAGGCCGATCGGGACGTTGATGTAGAAGATCCAGCGCCAGTCGAGATATGTCACAATCAGTCCGCCGACGGGTGGCCCGAGGATCGGGCCGATCAGCGCCGGCACGAGGAGCCAGGACATGGCGGAGACGAGATTCTTGCGCTCGACGCTTCGCATGAGCACAAGGCGCCCAACCGGCATCATCATGGCGCCGCCCAGCCCTTGGATCAGCCGGGCGAACACAAGAAACGTCAGATTGGGCGCAAAGGCGCAAAGGATGGACCCAAGGATAAAGACGCTGATTGCCGTGCGGAAAACTGTGCGCGACCCGAATCGGTCCGCCACCCTGCCGCTTGCCGGTATGAATATCGCAAGGCTGAGAAGATACGATGTGAGCGCAATGCTCATGGCTGGCGCGCTCACGCCAAAATCCCGAGCCATGGTCGGCAGCGCCGTTGCGAGAACGGTGGCGTCAAGCTGCTCCATGAACATGGCACTGGCGATGATCATCGCGATGATGCGGAAATTCGGCACCTGTCTCTGGAGCGCGCCCTTGGAGGTCGCAGCTACATGACAAGTCTTATCCGACATTTTTGGAATGGCTCTTTCAGTTGGTACGGTTTGCAACGAGACGACCGGTTGGGAAACGGGTAACGGCGCGCTGGAACGGGATTGATATATTACTGGTGCGTCGCAAAAACTATAGGGCTTTTTGGATTCCGTCCTAGGCTCCGGTAACAAAATCGTGCGCAAGTTCGTCCCGCGCGCTCAATCCAGTTCGTCGGTGTCAGCATTCGAGCGGGCCGCATCAAGCGTACGCATGGCAGCAAACAGCGCCTCCCGGTCCTGCTGGTGTGCGTCAAACAGGGCAACAAATACAGGATTTGTAATCTCGTGCGGCCGGGGCGCAGCCTTGGCCCGCATCAGGCTTGCATCCGCGGCGCGCCTCGCTTCCTCGACCCGCTTGCTTGCCTGATCGATGGCTGACAGAGCATTGTGGGGTACGCGTGGCGACTCACGCGCTGTGCCTGAACGGATGTCGAGTCCTGCTAGCAATGATTGCACGAGCGGAGCGCTGGCAATATCGGAGGTCATGGGTTCAGCCGTTCTGCAGTTCATCGATTTTCACAAGGTTGGACGCTTTGCCAGTGTCTGCAATCTACAGGGTCAGGACAACGTGAGGAACGTATTTCAGATCAAAATTCCTGCCAATTGGAGCAAGCGATACTCGCTGACGCGAAGGTTCTGAAATCGAATTGCAGAACCGCTGTTTCGCTGAATAATGCATCGGCCCACCGAATAATCCGGTGCGCCCGCGTGTTCTATAGGTCGCACGTTCCTTCCAGCGGAGACTTACGCCATGAGAAACATCCTCAATACACTTTACCGACAAATTCCTGTCGCCGTGCTTGGTGCCGGACTTGCAATCGCCATGCTTCCCGGCACCGGCCTGGCAGCGGGCGGTGGTGGGAGTGATGATGCAGCAACGACCCCGACCTGCCCCAAGGGCAAGGTCTATGAAAAGAAGTCAAAGAAATGCGTCGACAAGACAACCAGCAACGTTCCGGATGAGGATCGCACCGAGTATGCCTATACGCTGGCGCAGGCGGGTCGCTACCAGGAAGCGCTCGATATGCTCGACACGCTGAAGGATCCGAATACCAAGGAGGCCCTGAACTATCGTGGCTACGCCACGCGCCAGCTTGGTCGAACCGACGAGGGAATATCCTGGTACAAGAAGTCGGTCGCACTCGATCCGAAATACGCGAAGGTCCGCGAATATCTTGGCGAGGCCTATGTCATCAAGGGGCAACTCGATCTCGCCAAGGAGCAGCTCACGACGATCAAATCGATCTGCGGAACGAGTTGCGAGGAATACCGCGACCTTCACGAAGCAATCGAACAACCGTCGAAAATCTGATCCCGGTCAACGCGCGGCTTTGCGAAAAAGCATGAGCGGCAGGTCGGGTCCACCAAAGGAATACGAAGTGCCTGTCGCTCATCTTCACCTTTGTGCTTATAGTCGCCTCGACAGGGGCACGGC
>NZ_JBBNAM010000435.1:0-20534 GCF_037994425.1 Phyllobacterium sp. | reverse complement strand
CCGAGCAGGGCAACATCGTCGCGCCCGGTCTTTACAGCCTCGAAGCGGACCGGCTTGTCGAGCGCAATCCGGTCGAGTTCCGCGTCATGATTTGCAGTTCCGTCGAATCCGACAACCTGTTTCAAGAACCGGCTGTCCTTGGCGCAGGCCACCATATCTTCCAAAATCCGCGTGTCGCAAAGAGCAAGACTTATCTCGGCCTTGTCGACGATTTGCGCAAGTTCGCTCGGCCGCAGCATCGGCATCGTATTGACCACCACGGCGCCGACCTTGGTGGCCGCGAGCCAGCAGGCGACCATTGCCGGATTGTTGGCGGAGCGGATCAGGATACGGTTACCCGGCTCGACACCGTAATGCTCGATCAGCGCATGGGCGATGCGATTGGTCCAATCGGTCAATTCCTTATAGGTGCGGCGGCGTCCATTACCGATCAGCGCGGTATTGTCCCCGAACCCCTTGGCGACCATGGCATCGGTCAATTCCACGGCAGCATTCAGCCATTCGGGATACTGGAAATTATCCAGCAGAAATTCCGGCCACTCTTCAGCCGGCGGGAGATTATCCCGCGTAAATTGATCCCTGTGCGCTGTTGGTCCCAAAGTCATGGCTGTCCCCTTGCAAGTTCGTGCCTTGCGATGATTATTTTTTGTACGTCCGATGCACCTTCATAGATGCGCAATGCCCTGATTTCCCGGTAAAGCCGTTCGACGACGCTTCCCTTGCGCACTCCCTCTCCACCATGGATCTGTACCGCCTTGTCGATCACATTCTGCGCGTGATCGGTGGCATAAAGCTTCGCCATGGCTGCCTCGCGGCTTACGCGCTCAGCGCCGCTATCCTTCAGCCAGGCGGCGCGATAGACGAGGAGCGCAGCTGCGTCGATGTCCAGCGCCATATCGGCGATATGGCCTTGCACCATCTGCAGGTCCGACATCGGCGCACCGAAGAGATAGCGTCTGTTGGCGCGCGAGACTGCCTCATCAAGCGCACGTCGGGCAAAACCGAGCGCCGCAGCCGCAACAGTCGAGCGGAAAACATCGAGCACCGACATGGCGATGCGGAAACCCTGTCCTGGCGCGCCTATGAGCGCGGAGGCGGGGATGCGGCAGTTCTCAAAGGCAAGCCGCGCGAGAGGATGAGGAGCAATCGTCTCCAACCGCTCGGCGATCATCAGACCTGGCGTATCTGCCGGAACGATGAAGGCGGAAATACCCTTGGCAGCGGCGTCTTCGCCAGTGCGCGCGAAGAGCGTATAGACGTTGGCGATTCCTCCGTTGGATATCCACGTCTTTTCGCCATTGAGCACATAGTCTTCGCCGTCACGCGTTGCCGACAATTCGATATTGGCTACGTCGGAGCCGGATTGCGGTTCGCTGAGCGCAAAGGCGCAAATCGCTTCACCGGCACGTGTCCTGTGCAGCCACGTCTGTTTCTGCGCGTCTGATCCGAACAGCGACAGCGCACCGGTGCCGAGCCCCTGCATGGCGAAGGCGAAATCTGCGAGACCATCGTACCGAGCTAGCGTTTCGCGGATCAGGCACAGGCTGCGAACGTCGAGCCTGCTTGCCGCATTGTCGGGATCAATAGCGCTATGGTGCAGAAATCCTGCCTGGCCGAACCGGGCCACCAGATCCCGGCAGGCCTCATCTACATCGTCGTGATCGATGCCGCCGAGATTGGCTCCGGCCCATTTCTCGATGCCATCGGCTAATTCGCGGTGGCGGTCATCGAAAAACGGCCAGGAGAGAAACGACCGGTCAGCCATCTTAGTTGCCCCCGAAGATGGGTGTCTGGTGCGCGACAAAGGCGTTGTAGGCACGCTCGAAATCTTGCGTCTGCATGCAGATCGCCTGCGCCTGCGCTTCCGCCTCAATCGCCTGGTCAATGGACATCGACCATTCCTGGTTCAACATGGTCTTGGTCATCATATGGCCGAATGTCGGCCCTTCAGCGAGCCGCTTTGCCAACTTCAGCGCTTCTGCGTCGAGTTCCTCCATCGCAACGATGCGATTGTAAAAGCCCCAGCGCTCGCCTTCTTCGGCCGACATTGAGCGGCCGGTATAGAGGAGTTCGGCCGCGCGGCCCTGTCCGATGATCCTCGGCAGTATCGCGCAGGCCCCCATGTCGCAGCCTGCCAGGCCTACCCTGGTAAACAAGAACGCCGTTTTCGCATTTGCTGTCGCAATGCGCAGATCCGATGCCATGGCGATGATAGCGCCTGCGCCGACGCAAACGCCATCGACCGCTGCAATGACCGGCTTTCCGCAATGTACGAGCGCTTTAACCAGGTCACCGGTCATGCGGGTGAAATCGAGCAGGCTCTTCATGTCCATTTTCAGCAGCGGACCAATAATATCGTGTACATCGCCGCCGGAGCAGAAATTGCCGCCGTTTGAACCGAAGACCACAGCCTTGATATCATCGGCATAGGCGAGGGCGCGGAAACAGTCGCGAAGCTCGGCATAGCTTTCGAAGGTTAGCGGGTTCTTGCGTTCCGGACGATCAAGCGAGATCACAGCGATCCCGTGCTCCACGCGCCATTTGAAATGGGTGGCCCGATAGTGCGCCATCTCACGCATCATGATCCTCCCCGGAGTTAAGTCCCTGCGAATGTTCGATTGTGTCGAGAATGCAGATCAACCGCGCTGTGGCATCCGGCGTAAGACCTCCGAAAATCTCATTGATCCAGAGTTCATGCGCTGCCGCCATCGTGGCGAATTCGTCGCGCCCTTTGTGCGTGAGGCGCACCAGCATGGCACGCTTGTCTCCGGCGACCGGGACGCGCAGCACGGCACCGTCCGCAACGAGCCTTTCGATGATGCCGGTCACATTGCCATTGGAAACCCGCAGGGCTGAGGAGAGTTCGCTCATCTTGAGGCCCTCCTCGAAGCGGTAGAGCGCAGCCATGACGTCAAATCGTGGTAAGGTCGTATCGAATTCGACGCGCAGCTTTTCCCGCACTGTCGCCTCAATATGTTTGGTTGCCTTCAGCATCTTCAGCCAGACACGAAGGCTTTGCTTGACCAAGGCAGGGGCTGGGTTTCCAAGGGCAGTCGAACACTGGTCCGGATCGCTCATATTTCGCCTCCTGAAATGGAAATGGCCTGACCCGTGAAGGAGCCTGAGTGTGGACCGCACATCCACAGTACGATCTGCGCGACTTCATCCGGCTGGATCAGCCGCTTCTGCGGATTGGTGGCGGCAAGTGCCGCGACCGCTTCGTCCCGGCTCTTTCCGGTCTGCGCCATGATGGTCTCAAGCGAACGCTCAAGCAGGGGCGTTTCGATGAATCCGGGGCAAATCGCATTGACTGTGATCCGGGTCTTGGCAAGTTCCAGCGCCAGCGATCGCGTCAGCCCGACAACGCCATGCTTGGCCGCCGTATAAGCGGACACGTAAGGATAGCCCTTGAGTCCGGCCGTTGAGGCAATGGCGATAAGCCGGCCGCTGTTGCGCTTCATCATGCCGGGTAGTGCATGATGATAAGTCATGAAGACCCCGGTAAGATTGAGATCGATCTGGCGTTTCCACGCCTGCAGGTCGATCCGATGAAATGGCGCGCTCTCGGCGGCGCCAGCATTGGCTATCACGATATCGAGTTCGCCGATGTCGGTGTTGATCTGCTCAAACAGATGCTGTGAAGAGGATTCGTCCGTGACATCGGCGACAATCGGAACGATGCGCTGCGATTCGGCCGCTGTTTCCTCCAAAACATTGGCTCTCCTTCCAGAAATGACGACGCGCGCGCCCTGGTTTGCCAGTTTCAAGGCGATCGCCGCTCCAACACCGGAGCCGCCGCCGGTGACCAATGCAATTTTGCCGTCAAGAGAAACTGTCATTCACGCGCCCTCGATTGGCGTGACGATTTCGGCTCGCTCGGCCAGCCGGACCATCTGGTCGCGTCCCTGATAATAGGGCTTCGGCCAGGCTTCGGCCTTGTCACCAAGCGCAACGGCTGCATGAAGCGTCCAGTAGGGATCGGCGAGGTGCGGACGGGCGAGGCAGACGAGATCTGCCCGACCTGCAAGCAGGATCGAGTTGACGTGGTCAGGCTCGTAGATGTTCCCCACTGCCATGGTCGCCATGCCCGTCTCGTTGCGGATACGGTCCGAAAAGGGCGTCTGGAACATGCGGCCGTAGACCGGTCTTGCTTCAATCGATGTCTGGCCGGCGGACACATCGCAAATATCGACACCAGCATCCTGGAGCATCCTGGCGATCTCGACGGCGTCTTGCGGCGTGATGCCTTGTTTGCCGACCCAGTCATTGGCGGAAATGCGCATAGAGACCGGCTTTTCGCTGGGTAAGACCCGACGAACCGCACGGAAAACTTCCAGCGGATAGCGCATTCGGTTTTCCAGCGAACCTCCATATTCATCGGTGCGGTTGTTCATCATCGGCGTGATGAACGAGGACAGGAGATAGCCATGCGCCGCATGCAACTCCAGCATGTCGAAGCCAGCACGGTCAGCCATTTCCGCCGCCGTGACGAACTGATCACGCACCTCATCCATGTCCGCACGGGTCATCGCACGCGGTGTCTGATTATCCTTTGACCAAGGCACGTTGGAGGCGGAAAGCACCGGCCAGTTACCGTCGGGCAGGGGAACGTCCGTGCCTTCCCAACCGATGCGCGTCGAGCCCTTGGCGCCGGAATGGCCGAGCTGGCAGCAGATTTTGGCATCGGTTTCGGCGTGGACGAATTCGACGATGCGCCGCCACGCCGCCTCATGCTCGGGCGCGTACATGCCGGTACAGCCGGGCGAGATCCGCCCTTGCGGACTGACGCAGGTCATTTCGATAGTGACCATGCCGGCGCCACCCTTGGCGCGCTCGCCATAATGCACCAGATGCCAGTCGTTCGGTGTGCCGTCGATCGCCTTGTATTGCGCCATGGGCGAAACGACGACGCGGTTCTTCAGCTCCATTGCGCGCAGGCGGAACGGCGCGAACATGGGCGCGCGGCACGTCCCACGCTGCGCCCCGGCCTTCTCCTGAAACCAGGCTTCGGCGCTCGCCAGCCAATCGCGATCGCGCAACCGGAGGTTTTCATGACTGATGCGTTGCGAACGGGTTAGCAGTGAATAGTTAAACTGGACCGGATCGAGGTGGAAATAACGCTCCACATCCTCGAACCATTCGAGCGAATTGCGAGCAGCCGATTGCAGGCGCAGCACCTGCAGGCGGCGCTCCTCCTCATATTTGCTGAAGGCGGCCGCGCCGGACTTTTCCCTATGGAGATATTCGGCAAGCGCAATCGCACTCTCCAGCGCCAGCTTGGTGCCCGAACCGATGGAAAAATGCGCCGTCGCGGCTGCGTCGCCCAGCAGCACAACGTTCTGATACGACCATTTTTCACACAAAACCCGCGGAAAGCTGATCCAGGCCGAGCCGCGAATATGACCGGCATTGGTCATCAGCGTATGGCCGCCAAGATATTTCGCGAAGATCCGCTCGCAAACGGCGATGGATTCCTGCTGGCTCATATCGCCGAAGCCGAACTTGTCAAAGGTTGCCTTGCTGCATTCGACGATGAAGGTCGCCGTGTCTTTATCAAACTGATAGGCGTGCGCCCAGACCCAGCCATGTTCGGTTTCCTCGAAGATGAAGGTGAAGGCATTGTCGAATTTCTGATGGGTGCCAAGCCACACGAACTTGCATTTGCGCAGGTCGATTTCCGGCTTGAAATGCTCGGCGAATGTGGCGCGGGTGCGCGAGTTCAGTCCATCCGCACCGATGACAAGATCATACTCTTGCGTCAAAGATGCCACATCCTCCACTGACGTCTCGAAGCGCAGGTGAATACCGAGTTCGCGCGCCCGCTCTTGCAGGAGCAACAGCAGCTTCTTGCGGCCGATCCCGCAAAAGCCGTGGCCAGTCGATACAGTTTCGCTACCCTTGAAATGAACCGCAATGTCGTCCCAATAGGCAAATTGCGCACGAATGGCTTCGGCACTGACAGGGTCATTGGCTGCGAGGTTGGTGAGCGTCTCATTGGAGAGCACGACACCCCAGCCGAACGTGTCGTCGGACCTGTTGCGCTCGAGGATGGTGATGTCGTGAGCAGGATCGCGCAGTTTCATGCTGATCGCGAAATAAAGACCAGCGGGTCCTCCTCCAAGGCAAGCGATCTTCATCAGATGTGCACTCCGCTTTGACCATCGTCGTAGCCTCATCGTGTCACTGCGCGAAAATAATTTCAAGTATGAAATTTCATGCTTGAATAATCATCTGATTTGTGTGGATAGTTGTGGTGGGAAATAGGAGGCTCGCGTTGGAAAAAACTCTCCGAACCGAACTGAAGGATGGCTACGCAATCCTTACCCTCAACCGCCCGGAGGTGCGCAATGCACTCAACACTGACATGCTTAGTCAGCTGGCGGACGCGCTGGCTCATCTCGATTGCGACCCCGGGATACGTACCGTCGTTTTGACGGGAGCGGATGGCAATTTCGCATCCGGCGCGGATCTTGGCGAGATTGCCGATAAGACGGCCTTAGACGGCGTCCATGATCCCCGCCTGCGATCCTGGGCGACGATTGCGAAATACCGCATGCCACTTATCGCCGCCGTAGAGGGGTATTGCCTTGGCGGCGGTTTCGAGCTTGCACAGCGCTGCGACCTGATCGTGGCTGCGCAGAATGCTATCTTCGGCCAGCCCGAAATACGCCTTGGTCTAATCCCTGGGGCTGGCGGCATTCAGCGCCTTGCGACAAGCATTGGCAAGGCGTGGGCGATGCGCTTGGTTCTCACCGGGGAGACAATGACGGGAGAGGAGGCGTTTGACCGTGGCCTCGCATCCCACAAAACTGTGCCTGGCGAAGCCCTTCAGTTTGCCAATGAACTTGCAGCCAAATTGGCCAAAGGTGCTCCACTCGCGCAGCAATTCGCCAAGCAGGCGGTGCTTGCCGCGTTGGAAAAACCCGAAGGTTTCGATCTGGAGCGCCGGTCCTTCGAACTTTTGCTCTCCACTGAGGACAAAGCAGTAGGTATTGCGGCTTTCCGCGCCAAACGCAAACCGGAATTCAAAGGGCGCTGAATTGGCTGAACCGATCAACATTGTTGGTGTTGTGGGCGCCGGTGTCATGGGACGCGGCATTGCCCATCTCACGGCGCGAGGCGGAAAGCAGACTTTTCTCTACGACGCATCAGCGGGCATGGCCGCAAAGGCCAAGACGACAATTCTCGCCGGGATCGAACAACGTATCGAAAGCGGCAAAGCCACCGACGCTGAACTGAGCGCTTGCACCCGCAACATTGTCGTCGTCAACGATGTGGCCGATCTCGTGCCCGCGGAACTTGTCATTGAAGCGATCATCGAAACCCTGGATGGGAAGACCGGGCTTTTCCGCTTGCTGGAAACCGTGTGCAGCGACAATTGTCTCCTTACCACCAATACCTCATCGCTGTCGGTCGCTGACATCGCGCGAGCCCTGCAAAAGCCGCAACGCTTTGCTGGATTGCACTTTTTCAACCCAGCAATCGTGATGAAACTGGTCGAAGTCGTCGCCGGACCATCGACTGACCCTGCCACCACACGGCGGCTGGCCGATCTGGTCCAAAGTCTTGGGAAAACCCCAGTGGAGGTCAGGGACAGCCCGGGCTTCCTCGTTAATCGCTGCGCCCGGCCCTTTTACGGCGAAGCGCTCGAATTGCTGGAGGAGGGCGTTGCCGACGCTGCAACCATTGACGCCTGCCTCAAATCGGCGGGCGGGTTTCCACTTGGCCCTTTCGAACTGATTGACCTCGTTGGCATCGATATTAACCTCAATGCTACGCGCGCGGTGTGGAATGCTTTCGGGCAGGCGCCACGTTTCAAACCGTCACTATTGCTGGCAGATATGGTGGTACAGGGAAGGCTCGGCAGAAAAACCGGTTCAGGCTTCTTTTCTTATCCGCGCGAGGCGACTGCGCCGGTGCGTCAGAAATCCTGCAATCCGGATATTTTCCTGCGTGTCGCTGCGATGATGGCCAATGAAGCCGCCTTCGCGTTTCAGGAAGGGCTCGCCTCAGCCAACGCGATCAACACCGCGTTGAAACTTGGGCTTAACTTCAAACATGGGCCACTTGATCTGGCAAGGATGATCGGCGTTCCGGCCATTATTGCCACGCTGGAGCGTTGCGCCAAAAACAACGCGTCGGGACGCTATATTATCTGCACGGCACTCACGGAATTTGCAGGGCAATAGGCCCGCAGTGCGCCACACATTGTCGCTATTGTGAGTCCATGGGGGCGACATTTGCCCATGGGGCAGGTATGAATAGTGACTGGTCGGAGTTCGCGCTGAAGTGCGACTTGGGCCCTCGGCAAGCTAAAGTCATATCTCCCTTGCTTCATCGGCCGTAAGCGCATGTTCTCGCGTGCCGGATACGATAATCTCGAGAACCTCATGTTCGTCGGTGTCTTTGATGTAGCGGTCGCCGACGTACTCGCCGCGCTTAAGCACCATGACGCGATCGCCCACGGCGAAAATGTCGACGAGGCGATGCGAGATAATTATCTGCGCAACACCCTGCTTTTTTAGTTCCAGCATGGTTTCGAGCAGGCGCTCGGTCGCCATTACAGAAAGGTTGGCGGTCGGCTCGTCGAGAATCACAACACGGGGCTCGAACGAGATGGCGCGCGCGATCGCCACGGATTGTTGGCGGCCACCCGATAGGCTTTCGACCTTTTGATACACGGAGTTAACATCGACTTTGAGCCGTTTCAGCACGTTGTCAGCGTCCTCATACATCTTCCGCCAGTTGATAAAGAAGCCTTTGCGTGGCCAACGGCCCAGGAAGACGTTCTGGCCAACGTCCATGTTTCCGCAAAGCGCGAAATCCTGATAGATCATCTCGATACCGGCATCGCGGCTCTCGTGCGGGCTCTTGAAGTGTACCGGTTGTCCGGCGACGAGAATTTCACCCGCATCGCGTTGATAAGCGCCGGTCAAGATCTTCATGAGCGTCGACTTGCCTGCTGAGTTGTCACCGACCAGGCCGAGGATCTCGCCAGGATAGAGCCGGAGGTCGACATTGCGGAGTGCTTGCACGGCGCCGAAGGCCTTTTCGATTCCCCGCATTTCGACAATCGGTTCTGGTTGCGTCGATTCAGCCATGAGTGGTTTCCGATGTTGGAGCGCCCTTGGCGAAGCGGGCTCGCAGGTACCCGAAAATATTGGCCTGGCGCACCCAGATATCGATTAGCACCGCGATGATCAGGATGATGCCGATGAACACGTTGATCCAGTGTTGCGGCATGCTGAAGCCTTGGACGTTGAGCTGCAGGAGCGCCCGAACAAGAGTGATGACGGCAGCGCCGGCAAGCGCACCGATGATGGTACCGTAACCTCCGAAGATCGACCCACCGCCGATGATCACGGAGGCAATGGCGTCCAGTTCGCGATATTGGCCGGCGACGGGGTTAAAGCTACGAAAGTATGCGACATTGATGATCCCTGCCATGGTTGCGCAGAACGCTGCCAGCATGAGCGATATGAAGCGCACCCGGTTGATGTTGATGCCGGCATAGGCAGCGGCGCGGATGTTGCCGCCGGTGGCGAAAACCTTTTGCCCGAACGGCGTATAAGCGAGCACGACGCCGGCGATAAGCGCGACGAAAAACATCCAGATTGTCTGAACGCTGATCACCTCGGCTATCGTACGAAGGATTCCGGGTGACAG
The DNA here is from genome assembly GCF_037994425.1 of Phyllobacterium sp. NCBI lineage: Bacteria > Pseudomonadati > Pseudomonadota > Alphaproteobacteria > Hyphomicrobiales > Phyllobacteriaceae > Phyllobacterium > Phyllobacterium sp. The sequence continues at coordinate 10,868 of NZ_JBBNAM010000435.1, read as the reverse complement.
CGAGATTTGGAAGTGCAGGAGGATGTCATTCACCTTGCGGCCGAGCAGGCTATAGCCCTCGGGCCATCCGGTGAGCTGCTGGCCCGCAACAAACCAGGCGGCCAAGCCGCGGGCGATATAGAACATGCCAAGTGTGACAATAAATGCCGGCAGCTTGAAACCGACCGTCACTACAGCATTGAAAAGTCCGGCGGCCATCCCAGCGAGCAAGCCCATCGCGACCGAACTAAAGGGGTCCGCTCCGAGAACCTTCAGAAAGTAGGCTGCGGTGCTCCCGGCCAATGCAAGGACCGCTCCAACGGAAAGATCGATATCACCGGCTGCGATAACATAGGTTAGCCCGACCGTGATCAAGGCCAATTCGGAATAGTTGAGCAATATGGCAAAACTGTTCGACAGATTCCACCAATAGTCAGGCCTGAGACCCACACCTGTAAGCCATAACAACACAGCCAGAACGATGGCGAGTGAATCGCGTCGTGCAAAAAACTTGCCGAGTGACGTCTCGGGTACCGTTACGTCCGTCATCCTCGTGCCCTTGGTCTGGACGCCTTCGAGCGCGACGCCGCCGCTCTCGTAGGCGGGGGGCGGTGGCTTGCCGCGGAGCCATGACCAGAAACGCGCTGCAAGCTGGCGTCGAATGAGATGGGGCTCGATCAGTACGGCGATGACGAGGACTAGCCCGAGGAAGACCGGCACTGCGCCAACTGGAAGGGAGAAAACTGCGTTGACCGTTACTTCATCGTCGCCGATCTTGATGACCCGCGTGATCGGCCATCCCTCACGCAAAACCTTGTCGAGCAGGACAACCAGCGTTGCGCCAAGGCATGATCCGATTACACGGCCCCTGCCGCCAAGGATCGAGGCGCCACCTATGATTACGGCGGCGATGACTGTCAACTCGCCGCTGACGCCGTAGAGCGGTGTCACGCCCTTGTCCTGGGTGGCCGACAGCAAACCAGCAAGCGTCGCGCAAAGCGAGGATAATAGATAGGCGCGGATGCGCACCCAGTTCGTCGGTATGCCCGCGTATACCGCCGCCTGCTCGTTGCCGCCGGTAGCGAAAGTTTCGTAGCCCCAACGCGTCTTAGCCAGCACAAGGGCGCCAATTACTGCAACAACGACGAAAATCATGATCTGATTGTTGAAGTCGAAATAGTTCGTCTCGCCGAGGTGAAAAAACAGCGGGTTGTCTTTTGCCTTGTCTGGATAATAGATCGACTGGCCGTGGGTGAGCGCAAGCACAAAGCCGCGGCCGATGAAAAGCATTGTCAACGTGGCGATAAATGCTGGGACCTTCAGGGTCGTGACAAGTACGCCGTTGGTGATGCCAATCACAATGCCGAGGAGCGTACAGATAGCCACGGAGGTAAGCACGTCAAGGTCGAGAAAACTGGGTGCATAGAGCCTGGCAAAGACGACGGCGATGAGGCCATAGGTCGACCCGACCGAGAGATCGAGGTCCTTGTTGATGATGACGAAAGTCATACCAACGGCAATTATAGCAACCCGCGACGTGTCACGGAGTACTGCATGGAACGCCTCCGTCGACCCGAAGAACGCCGGATTGACAACAGCGCCGCCAAGATAGAGCAGCAAGAGCAGGGCGAAGAGGCCCGCTTCCCAGCCACCGACGATTTGGGACGGTGCGGCGGGGCCAAGCCGTGTCATCGCGCCAAGCGCCATAGTTCTTCGATCCGACTTAAAGGTCTAAGCAGGCTGCGGGAGGGCGCAGGGCCTCCCGCAATGATTGGCGATAGTTCGAGCTGCATCAGTTCTCGAAGCGTTTGCCGACGTTACCGACGGTTTCCTGTGTCACGAGCTGAGCGCGCGTGTCGAGGTTGGCCGCCGCGATGCCGCGGTCGATCTGCAAATAAAGCTGCATGACCGGCCAGAATCCCTGTATGAATGGCTGCTGTCCAAGTGCGCCGGTCAGGTCGCCGCTCTTCAGTGCAGTCTGCTGGGCTGGGCCGAGGTCGAAGCCATAGGCGCAGATCTTGCCCGTCTTGCCCGACTGGGCAACTGCCTTGGCGAGCGCCGGCGTGAAGACATTGTTGCCGGCAAAAGCTCCGACCACATCTCCGCGCGATTCAAACAGCGTGACAATGCCATTCACCGGATCATTGGGATTGGTGTCGATGCCGGTGTTCTCCGGGCCCGCGTCGACCTTGAAGTTCTCGAGCTTTCCGGCACCCTTGAGCCCCTTGACGATCGCGTTGAAAGCGGAAGTTACGCGGTTGTTGACCTCAATATTACCCATCGCCGTCGACGATGGCAAAACGATCGAGCCTTTTTCGATGCCTTTGTCGGCTAAGCATTTGACGAGCGCCTCACCGGCAATTGCGGCGGCTGAAGCGTCCTGGCCGGTATGGCTGATGGCACTGCGGTCGAGGATTGTTCCATCGAACGAATTTGTCGTTGCCACCGGGATGCCCTTTGCTTCGGCCGTCTTGACAATGTCGTTGTAGGCACCGGCCTGCGGTGTTGTCATGATCAACCCGTCGATCGTTGGATCCTGGATGATCTGGTTCAGGATTTCGATCTCGCGAGCGGGATCGTCAGTCGGCGATTCCGAACCGAGCAGCAGTATCTTGGCTCCGATCAGGTTGCCGGCGACGGTTGCGCCGACGTAGACAGGGTCGAAGAAGCCGTTGCCAGCGGTGTGCGTCACAATTGCGAAGGTCAAGTGACCGTCGGCCGAATGGAAATCCTTCGTGCTGGCGGCCTCCTTTGCGGCTTCATCGAAATTGTAGCCGCCGACCGCCTTTTCGACACTGCCGGATTGTGCAAAGGCGTTCGAGACGCCGAGCGATAACGCCGCGGCACTTGCCGCGAACAATAAAATGCGCCGCATGATTGATCCTCCCTTACAACCAAGGGTCGAAAGCCGTCCGGGCGCGCTTATAGAGAGGGCTCCGAATGCTTCCCCCCATCCGGCGATATTCTGCGCAATTCTGATCCAAGTAAATGGTGTACTGGCCTTGCCGACGAATTTGTCCGCGTTCGAAGCGTTCGACCTTTGGTAATGTCCCTATGGCGCCGGAGGTGCGTAAACGACACAAATTCATCGTTAAGCCCGTCACTGATGGATTGCTGCTTAACTTGGCGGCGCTGAATCCCTGAAAATCAGCCGGGCCGATCTGCCTCTATAATGAGGATCTGTAAGGTCCGGCTTCGAAAGTTGTCTAATGGCCTGTTGGTTGCCGCCCTGCGTGTATGAAGTTCTTGAACCTTGATGAACAGTGGTCGAGCGACGGCCTTGTGTCAGGCCCCATTGGAAGCGGCCCGTCTTGCGCCGCGGACGGGTATGGTGATCTACTGATCAGGTCCAAATCTCGGCTGCGAGCAGACATTAATGTTGCACAGTACACGCGATCTTCTGAGTTCACGGCGAACGATACTTATGAAACTTCGCCATCTGTGGGAGATGTGTCCTAGATTTCCCGTGTGAGCCAACGGATCATGTTGGCCATCAGCAAGTCATATCCGGACCAAAGCATGAAGTCGGTGGAGAGCCAATGGGGTCCGATGTCAGTCATCCAGGCGAGCGATCGCCCCGCTCCGTATTCCCGAACCGAAAGCAACGGCATTTGTCCGCCGCGACCGTCGCAATGGATGAGGGTTCTGGTGTCGGCATCGCGGCGTGCGGTAACACGGTTCATGCCAAGGATATACGGGATCGGCGATACCAGACCCGCTAAAATTGGGTGACCAGCCTCATCAACGACGGGGTCCAGGCCTTCTGGCGACTCTACTCCGTCCGGGCCGGGAAAGCAGACGATAGGCAGGCATTCCTCTATGGCCGTGCCGTGGAACAAAGCCAGACCATCAATACCTTGAAAGCTGCAATATCCCCCTGCCATCATCAGCGCGCCGCCTTTTTCCACCCACGCCCTTAAGAGTTCGAGGCGGTTTACGGAGCGCCGGCCCACTCTCGTTTGAGGGGTATACAGAAGAGAAAGTGCGCCAACGTCTGAAAGCACAACCGTCGAATAGGCAGCAAGGCCATCCATGGTCATCGGGAATTCGCTCTCGCAACGGTCGCCACCGATCTGGACAACTTCGATGCCCTGCTTCCCGAGGCCGCAAATGTAGCGCTCGGCGCCGTTTGTATAGCGCGCCGATGCTCCGACTTCATATCCTTTGGCAGCAAACGACATGACGTGAAACGTCTCGCCTGCGAGCAGCACTGGCTTCATGGGGGTCTCCAATGTCAATTGAAATGGGTGGCACAATCGCTGCGCCACCCTTCACAACGCCAAATTCAGAATTTGAATTCCTCGACGTTGGCAGGGGTCACGATCTTGGCGGGTCCAAGGAGCACCTCGCCTTTGGCACCTACCTTGTACGAGCCGAGACGCCCGGCTTCGAAGGTCTCGCCCTCTTTGCCGTTGACCTTGCACTGTGCGACGGCTTGCGCCGCATAATAGGTAAGATAGCCGAGGTCCTTGACGTTCCACCAGATGTCCTGCACCGAGCCGTTCTGAATGTATTTCTTGATAAGAGTTGCCGGCGCGAGACCGGTCAGCTTGATCTTGCCGAGAAGGCCTGCCTGCTCCATTGCGCGGGCGGCAGCTGGCAGTCCTATGCCGGCTGGAATGATAATGCCCTTCAGATTCGGAAACGCCTGTGCCAACGCCAGCGCCTGCTGCTGGTTGACTTGCTCGCTCTCCTGGCCGTACGCCACCTGAACCAGCTTCATCTTGGCGTATTTCTTATCGCCCGCCATTGTCTTCTTCATGAAGTCAATCCATGCATTCTGGTTCGTAGCGGTCGGCGTCGAGGAAAGGATCGCGAACTCGCCATCGTAATTGATCATTTGGCCCATCGATTCCAGCATCATTTCGGCCAGGCTGTCTCCGGCCGCCTGATTAAGGAAGACAGTACGCGCAGCAGTCGACACATCGGAATCGTAGGCCACGACTTTAACGCCCTCCTTGGCTGCCCGGCGCAGCGCGGGGGCAACAGCGTTGGCATCGTTGGCGGAAATCGCGATGACGCCGACCCTTTGCGAAACCAGATTATTGATGAAATCAATTTGTGCCTCGGCGGTCGCTTGCGACGGGGCCTGCTTGATTGCCTTGCCGCCGATCTCCTTTGCAGCTTCTTCCGCACCGGTCTGCGCGACCTGGAAGTATGGATCCGTATCCAGCTTCGGCAGGAAGCCGACTGTGACCGGCTCTTTGGCGCATTCCTGTGCACTGGCGGCGGTGATACTTGCTATCAAGCTACCCGCAACAAGAAAGGATTTGGTGAGATACGATGTCATGCACGTGTCCTCCTCAAGGTATCCGGTTTGATGAAGCAGGCCAGCCCCGGAACTACTCGCCTGTTTTGACTTTGAAATACCGGGTTCGAACGCTGGCAAAGACCCGCTCCGCCGCGTTGCTGGCCAACAGCGAAACGATAAGCAGAAGACCGATGACCGTCCCTTGCGCGTCTCCCCCGATCTGTAGCAGCCCAAGCACGTTGCGGATGGTGGCGACGAGCAGCAGCGCCCACAGAACCCCCGTTAGCCGGCCACGTCCGCCGAAAACGCTTATGCCGCCTAATAATGCGATTGTAATCACGTCGAGCTCGATGCCGAGCGCGTTATTGGCACGGGCATTCGCCAGACGGGCCGCATAGACCATACCGGCCGCCGCGCAGACCACCCCCGACGTGACGAATAGGCCAAAGACGGTCCGGGCGAGGCGAATGCCGGAATAGCGCGCAGCGTCGGGACTACCGCCGATGGCATAGATCCGACGTCCCAGAGGCATCTTTTGAAGCGCTATGGCGAAGATCGGAGCAAGCAGCAAAAAGGGAAGGATGGTGAGGGGAAGCGGCGAGGAACCCAAGGTGTCGATGCCAAAGTCGAGGAAGCTTTCGGGGAAATCGTTGATTGAGTCCGAGCCAAGAAGAATGTACGCGATGCCGCGGAACAAAGCCATTGTTCCGAGCGTCACGACCAGCGATGGAAGACCGAGCCTCGTCACCAGAATGCCGTTAAAGGCGCCGCAAACTCCTCCAGCGATGAGCGTTATTGGAACGGCCAGCAACAGTGGTGCATCTTCGTCAATAAGCAGCCCGAATATTACGCTGGTGAGTGCGAGGATGCTGGCGACCGACAGGTCGATTTCACGCGCGATGATCAAGAGCACCATCGGCAGCACGATGAGTGCCCGCTCAGAAATGCCAGCAATGGCCTGCGAAATGTTGAATGCTGAGGCGAAGTTGGGCACGGCTAGAAAAGCGTAGGCAATAACTGCGATCGTCAGGACTGCAAGGAAATTGTCCCAGTTAGCAAAGCGAGTGACGAAATCGGGACTGAGTTCGGAATTTGCGCTCATCAGCGTACACCCTTGCGCTTGCTGGCGGCCCGGCGGGCGACGAGTGCGTCAATGCCGATCGCGGCAAGGATGACAAGGCCGTAGACACCTTGGAGCCAAAGCGGATCGACACGCACTAGTGTCAGCCCGTTGTTGATGATCAGTAGCATTAGCGCGCCGGCGGCTACGCCCAGCACGGTGCCGGAGCCACCGCGCACAGCTATGCCTCCGACAACGACCGCCGCAATTACGGTCAACTCGAAGCCGTAGGCAACGCGTGCATCGACTGTGGCGTAGCGTGATGCCCAGAGCGCGCCGTCGAACCCAGCCAGAAGCCCAGCCGCGGAAAACGCCATGAGAATACGGCCGCGCGATGGAATGCCGATGAGGCTTGCCCCTGCGGGGTTGGAACCTATGGCAAACAGTTCCCTGCCGATCGAGGTTTTGCGAAGGAAGTAGGCGACGATGAGAAGCGTGGCGATCGCGATCAGGAGGACCGCCGGAATCCCGATGATGTTCGTCGCGGTCATGTCCAGCCAGGCCTGGGGTACCTGGTCGGCGCTCACTTGAGTTCCGCCAGCCCAAAGACTGTTGATACCGCGGAAAATAGACATAGTACCCAGGGTTACGACGATTGCTGGCACCCTGCCGTAGGTCACGATCAAACCATTCAAGAAACCTGCAGCAAACCCTATCGCGCAAGCCAGGGCGACACCGCCGGCCACGCCCGCCTCCGGATGAAGATGCATTGTCGACGCCGCTCCGTAGGCCGCAAGACCAATGATCGCTGCAACCGAAAGATCGATGTTGCGCGTGATAACTACAAGCATTTGAGCCACTGCAACGATCATCAGCAGCCCGGCGTCCATTGCCAAGGCAGATAAATTCGCGCCGCTAAGCATGCGCATGTTCAGAATCGAAATCGGAGTGACAATAGCTGCGATCGCGGCAAAAAGGCCCAATTCCCGGCGCGCCACCAACTTGCGCCAGGTGGTTTTCGTTGCCGTATCCGGGACGTCAACTCTTTCATTCTGATGCACAACAGGCTTGACGACAATCTCGCCGTCGACCTTCCTGACAATCGCATCGGTTGCAGCCCCAATCACCTTTTCCTGAGTTGCCTCGTCGCGATCGAACTTTGCCGTAACGACACCTTCCCTGAGCACGATCATCCGATCCGCCATGCCAAGAAGTTCCGGCAGTTCTGATGAGATCAATATGATCGCCATGCCTTTGCTGGCCAAGTCGGTCATCATCGCGTGCACATCCGACTTGGTCTGAACGTCAATGCCTTGGGTGGGCTCGTCGAGGATAAGGATCCGAGGTGTCGTCGCCAGCCATTTTGCCAGAACGACTTTTTGCTGGTTGCCACCGGACAGAGAACCGACCGGTTGATCGAAGGATTTGAACCGTAGTCGGAGACGATCGAGAAACGGCTTGGCAATGCCGAGCTCCCTCTCGCGCGACATCAACCCACCTCGGGTGGCCCTGTCGAGCACGGTTAACGAAGCGTTGGTCAGAATGGGGAAGTCCATGACAAGGCTCTGCCCGATCCGGTCTTCTGAAACATAGGCTATGCCACTATCCATGGCGTCTTTCGGAGAGGCAAAGTGCATTGCCTTGCCATCGATCGTGATTGTCCCTGACGTCGGCTGATCGATGCCAAACAGTACCCGCGCAATTTCGGTGCGGCCACTTCCCACCAGTCCGCCAAATCCCAAGATCTCACCCGCTCTCAGCTGAAACGAGACATCGCTGAACGAACCCTCGCAGGACAATCCTTTAACGTCGAGGACAACGTTGCCAGGCGAAGCGTTGTTACGGGGATAGAGTCCGTCCAGGGCGCGTCCGACCATCATCTGAACGGCTCTTTCTCGCGACAGATCAGCCGCGATCTCCGTTCCGACGTGCCGTCCGTCGCGCAGTACCGCAATACGATCGGCGACACGATAAATCTCGTCCATGCGATGGCCAACGAACATCATGGCCACCCCTTGGGTCCGAAGATTGTCCACGACCGAAAACAGCCGCTCGACTTCTCTTTGCGACAAGGCTGCAGTGGGCTCATCCATGATCAGAACACGGGCGTCAAGCGAAAGCGCCCGGGCAATTTCGACCAGTTGCTGCTCGGATGTTCGCAGCCGTCCGAGAGGAACGGTTACCTCGACATCCAGACCGACAAGTCTCAGAAGGCGCGCGGCCTCGCTGTGCATATGCCGGTGATCAAGGTTCCAGCGCAGCCCGGTCTGCCCGATGAAGAGATTTTCCGCGACGCTCAGGTCCGGAAACAGACCCGGATGCTGATGCATGACGGCGACGCCTGCGTGCTGTGCCTCCAAAGGTGACGCGAACGCGACGGGCTCGCGAAGGATCGAGACCTGACCGACATCGGGACGATAGACGCCGGCGAGAAGCTTGACACAGGTGCTCTTGCCCGCTCCGTTCTCGCCAAGAAGCGCAAGGACTTCCCCCGCCCGCAACTGAATGGAAACATCCGCCACAGCCACCGTGCCGCCGAAGACCTTGGTGACGCCTTCGAGCGACCCTATGACTTGACCGGGCTCGGTCGCTCCGGCAGGGGCGGACCTGCTTGAAATCTCACGCATCCCGCGCATTTGAACTGGTCGGAATTGCTAACCACGCACAGCAGGTCATTGATCGCGTATCTCCTCCAAGCCAGGCAGGTGTCTCTAGCAGGTCTTCGAGATATTTATTAAAGCAGTTTGCTATAATAATGCTTGAATGCCGTCAAGTCTGATTTTAAAGATGGTCTGAGCGGTTGCGATTTTTGCACGCTGGTGAGACAGGGGTAGACAAATTCGCGGCCGCAATCGGCAATAGTTTTGCGCCGGGCTTAAATCAAGGAGCTTTCGATTATGGTCTTCGGGGGTTAGATCGTATGGCAGGAAAAGGCAGCAATTCCGTCCAGCTGCGCCACTACAACGAACGTGTTGTATTGGATGCAGTCCGGCGCTTCGGTCAGGTGTCCAAGGCGGAAATAGCGCGTTTCGCACACCTCACGCCCCCCGCCGTTGCCGGGATCGTCGACGCTCTGGTTGCCGCGGGTTACCTGGTGGAAATCGGAAAACGTTTCGGTGGAAAGGGTCAGCCGTCTGCAATGTATGGGCTTGCCAACGATGGTGCCTATTCCATTGGATTTCATATCGGGCGCAGAGCGATGGACGCCATCCTGATCGATTTTGCGGGGCAAACCTGCGCGTTCGAAACGTATGACTATGACCATCCGGATCCCGACAGCATAAGGCGTCTCGGCAGCGGAGCGATTATGCGCTTCAGATCGCAGCTCGGCAACGCACTGAGTTCACGCCTGATCGGTGTCGGGATTTCGGCGCCCTATTTCATCGGCGGATGGGATGAGGAGCTGGGCTTCCCTGGCGATGTCCAGTTGGCCTGGCGGTCATTCGACCTTAAAGCCCATTTTGCAGACACACAGAATTTGCCGGTTATGATCGAGAATGACGCGTCGGCAGCAGCCGTCGCTGAATTGGTATTCGGTCTCGGAAAGACATTTTCCGACTTCCTGCATATATCCCTCAATACGTTTGTTGGTGCCGGTCTTGTTCTCGACGGTACATTGCAGACCGGTCCGAACGGCAATACGGCAGCGTATGGCCCGTTCCCGGTCACATATTCAACGCTAAGTTCCGTACCGAAGCCGGCTGGAAAATTCGAGGTACTCCTGCATCGGGCCTCAATCTACACGCTCGTCCATCATCTGAGGACAAACGGGCTGGACATAAAGCGTGTCCGTGATCTCGACCCGATGCCGGCGGCCGCGCGCGTCCTGGTATCCGAATGGCAGGATGACTGTGCTGACGCGCTTGCACAGGCGATCATCGGAAGCATTGCTGTTGTGGACGTCGAGGCCGTTGTCATAGATGGGCTTCTTCCCACTCCACTGCTCCTGGAAACCGTGGCGCGCGTGCAAAAATGTTTCTCCGAGATGATTCCGCCGGGATTGATCGCTCCCACGATTACCGCCGGCGCTTTGGGCGCACGAGGTTCTGCACTGGGAGCCAGTATCCTGCCGATTTACTCGATGTTTGGTCCCGATACGGGCGTTCTCATGAAAAAGGGCAATGACAAGAAGCCTCTCTTGATCGGGTCCTGAGAACGACAACCGCGAATTGGTGCGGGCCGTCAACTGATGTTTCGGCATGGAAGGCCCGGACGATGGCGAAACAGCACGGCGGGATTACCTTCAGGCGGCCTGGAGGCTGATCGCTCGCAGTCAATTCCCTCGCAGAATTCTATCCATGGATTTTCCCCGAGCCAGTTCGTCAATGAGCTTATCCAAGTAGCGGATTTCTCGCATGGTTGGCTCCTCGATTTCCTCTACGCGAACGCCGCAAACCACGCCCTTTATCAAGGTTCTCGAAGGATTGAGTTCAGGTGCCTTTGCAAGGAATTGTTCGAAATCAGTTTGTTGTTCAAGCTGAGTTTGTAACTCCTTCTGGTCATAGCCAGTCAACCAGGAGATGATCTGATCAACCTCTGCTCTTGTGCGTCCCTTCTTCTCTGCTTTCGCAACGTAAT
>NZ_JBBNAM010000434.1:0-1593 GCF_037994425.1 Phyllobacterium sp. | reverse complement strand
CCATCTGGGCTTACTCGCCGACACCATAAAGCCAGAGGAATGCGCCAACTACTTCTCAAATGCCGGCTACGCTTCCGTCAAAACATGAAAGGTGACGTTGCCCCCAAGTTTTATCCAATTTTGAGTTCGCTCCGGCGGTTTTTGGTTGCTGCATTTGGGGCGGTAGTGACGGGTTGCGGTGCGGAGCCATTTCGGCTGCGCAGCACCGCATCTCGTCGCGGGTTGATGGTCTGAGCGAACTCGGCAGGTGTCAGCCAGCCGAGGCCAGAATGCGGTCGGTGATCGTTGTAATCGCCGCGCCAGTTTGAAAGCGCTGAGCGAGCTTGGGTCAGTGACGAGAAGAGGGTTTCATTCAAGAACTCGTCTCGCAGCCGTCCATTGAAGCTTTCGATGAAAGCGTTCTGAATGGGTTTGCCAGGCGCAATGTAGTGCCAATCCACCTTAGTCTTGTCCGTCCATTGCAGGATCGCGTTGCTGGTGAACTCGCTGCCGTTGTCACTGACGATCATCCTGGGTTTGCCACGCTCCTCGATGATCCGGTCAAGCTCGCGGGCAACGCGCAGACCGGAAAGCGATGTATCGGCGACGAGTGCCAGGCATTCCCTGGTGCAATCGTCGACAACCGTCAGAATCCGGAACCTGCGTCCATCGGTGAGTTGATCCGACACGAAGTCCAGTGACCAACGATCATTGGCTGTCATCGGAACCAGCATCGGTGCTCGTGTGCCGATCGCTCGCTTGCGACCGCCGCGCTTGCGCACCGTCAGCTTTTCCTCCCGATAGAGCCGGAAGAGCCTCTTGTGGTTCACAAGGTGCCCCTCACGTCTGAGTAGCACATGAATGCGTCGGTAGCCAAAGCGGCGGCGTTCATGCGCCAACACCTTCATTCGCTCTCGAAGGTCATGGTCGTCGATGCGGCTGCTTTCGTAACGAACTGTCATCCGGCAAACGCCGATGGCTTTACACGCCCGCCGTTCGCTCATCCGATGTTGGTTCATCAGATGCGCGACAGCGTTCCGCTTTGCTGCGGGCGTCACCACTTCTTTCCCAAAAGGTCTTTCAACGCGGCGTTGTCGAGCATCGCATCCGCCAGAAGCCGCTTCAGTTTCGTGTTCTCGTCCTCCAGCGTCTTCAGCCGCTTGGCCTCAGAGACGTCCATCCCGCCGAACTTGGCCTTCCATTTATAGATGCTCGCATCGCTGACGCCGTGCTTGCGGCAAAGCTCCGAGACAGGCGTGCCCGCCTCGTGCTCCTTCAGGATGCCAATAATCTGTTCGTCTGTGAAACGGCTGCGCTTCATTCCCTGGTCCTCTCAATGGGCCAGAGCTTACTTCAAAATGGATTATTTCAACGGGGCAAGGTCAAAGGCTCTAGGAGTGTGGAGCCGGCTCGACCCGGCTTTTGCGTGAGCGCGTAGCCACCGCCCCGCCGCGTACTCAGACAGGCCGACAGAGCAGATTAGCCGCTGGCGCGGACTCGCGCTAGGCGGCGATCAAGGAGGCGCTGTCGACAACTTCCGCGAAGTCTGCCTTGAGGTGGGCCATCGTGACATCAAAAATGACGCGCGCCGACAGGTTTTCGGAAGGTAGGTCA
>NZ_JBBNAM010000433.1:0-19224 GCF_037994425.1 Phyllobacterium sp. | reverse complement strand
TGTGCCGGCGAGAGCTCCGAGGCAAAGACGCGGCGGGCAATCCAGGGTGAATGTTCAAACACGCCGCCAAAGCGGTCGACGAACGCAGCTTCATCGAGCAAGGACGGGCGAGCCTCCTGGTGCTGGTAGGGATGGTTTTTTGCCCAATGCTGCGCAATATCGATGCGGCGGGCAAGCCAGACCTTGTCATGCGCCTGAATGTAATCGATGAAGCGGGCGAGCGCGGCGCTGCGGCCAGGGCGCCCTGCAAGCCGGCAATGCAGGCCGATGCTCATCATCTTTGGCGAACCGGCCGCTCCCTCGGCATACAGCGTGTCGAAACTGTCCTTCAGATAGGCAAGGAACTGGTCGCCGCAATTAAACCCCTGCGGCGTTGCAAACCGCATGTCGTTCGCATCGAGCGTATAGGGAATGATGAGCTGCGGCTTGCCGGCGTGCTCGTACCAGTAGGGCAGGTCATCGGCATAGGAATCCGATAGATAGTCAAAGTCGCCCTCGTCGGTCGCAAGATCGACGGTGTTAACCGAGGTGCGGCCTGTGTACCAACCCCGCGGCCGCTCGCCCGTGACAGCGGTGTGAATGCGGATTGCTTCTCGCATGTGCTCGCGCTCGGCCTCAGGGGTATAATCCCTGTAGTCGATCCATTTCAGTCCGTGCGAAGAAATTTCCCAGCCCGCATCGCGCATTGCGTTCACCTGCGCAGGTGAACGTTGCAGTGCGCTCGCAACGCCGTAGACAGTGACCGGGACCTTCTTCGATGTGAGAAGGTCATGCAGCCGCCAGAACCCGGCGCGGGCGCCATACTCATAGATCGACTCCATGTTCCAATGGCGCTGGCCTGGCCAGGGCTGGGCCCCCACAATTTCCGAAAGGAACGCCTCGGATGCAGCATCGCCATGAAGGACGCAGTTCTCGCCGCCTTCCTCGTAGTTGACGACGAACTGGACGGCGATGTGGGCATTGTCTGGCCAGTTTGCCTTGGGCGCCTTGCCCCCGTAGCCATGCATGTTGCGGGGATATCTCATACTGCGGTCCTCCTGCGACCAGATTAAGGTCCTTCACTCCGCCTTTCTGCATACGCAAATTACCCGCAAACCATTCCCCCAGAAAAATTTGAAAGTCCCTTTACCAAGCACTGGCTACCCGGCAACCGGGGCAATCGACAAACTGGGCGATGGAAAATTGAAAGTTCTCCACGGGAGGAGGAACGATGAGTTCTCACAACGATGCCGCCGGACGTTTGACGACGCATGTGCTTGACACGGCCAGCGGCAAACCTGCGGCCCGGCTCAAGGTCGATCTTTATCGCATCGAAGGCGACGCACTCATGCCGTTAGAGACCACCCATACCAACGAGGATGGCCGTTGCGAACGCCCGCTGCTTTCTGGCGAAACCATGCGTTCGGGCGCCTATGAGCTTCGCTTTCATGTCGGCGCCTATTTCGGCGGCGAGCAGCAAGTCGCACGCACGCCCTTTCTCGACGTCGTGCCGATCCGCTTCGGCATCGATGACGAGAAGGCGCATTATCACGTGCCGCTGCTTGTTGCGCCCTTTGGCTATTCAACCTATCGGGGGAGCTGAGGCGTCATGGCAACCGAAATCCGCAATTGCGTCCGATTCCTTTTGAACGATACGCTCGTTGAGCGCACTAACGTCGCCGCTACCGAAACCCTGCTTGATTTTCTTCGCCTCGATCGCAAGCTCCGCGGCACCAAGGAGGGCTGCGCGGAGGGCGATTGCGGTGCGTGCACGGTCCTGGTTGGCCGGCTTTTCGGCGGCAAGCTCAAATATGAATCGGTCAATGCCTGCATTCGTTTCGTCGGCTCGCTCGACGGTTGCCACGTCGTGACGGTTGAGGCGCTCGCGGGAAAGGACGGAAACCTTCATCCCGTTCAACGCGCGATGGTTGATACGCATGCTTCGCAGTGCGGCTTCTGCACCCCGGGTTTCGTCATGTCGCTCTACGGTCTGTGGATGCAGGACCCGCATCCCGGCGTCGAGGCGATTGAGAAGGCGCTGCAGGGCAATCTGTGCCGCTGCACGGGCTATGCCGCGATCATTCGCGCTGCCGAAAGCATCTCTGCCGTTGGTGATGCCAGGAACGATCCGCTTTTGAGCGAAAGGGAAGAGGTGACGCATAAGCTTTCTGTCTTGAAGGACGACAGGCGGGTCGTCATCGGCGACGGCCGGCAACAACTCATCGTTCCGGCAACAGTCGATGATTTCGCCGGCGTACTTGATGCCAATCCCGAAGCAACCATCGTCGCCGGATCGACCGATGTCGGCCTTTGGGTAACGAAGTTCATGCGCGATATCGGGCCCGTTGTTTTCCTGTCGCGTATCGATGAATTGCGCCAGATCAGCGAGGATGGCAATGATCTCGTTCTTGGCGCTGGCGTGACCTATACGGAGGCCTATCCCACGATCATTCGCCATTTCCCGCAGCTAAAGGAACTGTGGAACCGGATCGGCGGCGAGCAGGTCCGCAACATGGGAACGGTTGGCGGTAATGTCGCCAACGGCTCGCCGATCGGTGATACGCCGCCGGCCCTCATCGGCCTCGGAGCAACGGTCGAGTTACGCAAGGGCAGCGTCAGACGTTCGGTTCCGATCGAGAATTATTTCATCGCCTACGCAAAGCAGGATCGCGTTCAAGGAGAGTTCGTGGAATCCATCCGAATTCCGCGCCTTGCGGCCAATGATCTTTTTGCCGTCTACAAGATATCAAAGCGCCTCGACGAGGATATCTCGTCCGTGTGCGGCGCCTTCCGTGTTCGCGTCGATCCGCAAGGTCGCGTCGAAGATGCGGTCATCGCCTTCGGTGGCATGGCCGCAACGCCCAAGCGCGCGGCTGGTGTCGAAACGGCGCTGATCGGCGCCATTTGGGACGAGGCTTGTGTCGAGGACGCCATGCAAATCTTTCGAAACGATTTCACGCCGCTGACGGATTGGCGGGCCTCGGCTGACTACCGGATGCTGACGGCGAAAAACCTTCTGCGGCGGTTCTATCTTGAAACAGGCGGCGAAAATCTTGTGCGGTTGAACCGCTACGCAGTGGCGTTTTGATGAGGAGATCGCGATGAATTCCATTCAGCCGATGAGCCGTATCCGCGGCGCCGTTCATGAGACGCTGCCACATGAATCAGGGCACAAGCATGTCGCAGGTACCGCAGAATATATTGACGACATGCCCGAACCGATCGGCACGCTCCATGCATATCTCGGGCTATCGCAGCGCGCGCATGCCGAAATCGTCTCGATCGATCTTGCGGCAATCGCTGCTTGCGAGGGTGTCGTCGGGGTCCTGACCGCGGATGATATCCCGGGACACAACGACGTGAGTCCTGCCGGCAAGAACGATGATCCCGTCTTTGCAGTGGGCAAGGTCGAGTTTCATGGCCAGCCGGTTTTCGCCGTGATTGCTGAAAGCCGGCAGATCGCACGCCAGGCTGCCGCGAAAGCCAGGATTGAATATCGCGATCTCGATCACGTTACGGACGTGCTCCAAGCCGAGAGTGCCAACTATCCGCTCGTCATCGATCCCTTGAAGCTTGAGCGCGGTGATATTGACGCCGGCTTTGCCAAGGCCAGGAACCGGCTGAAGGGTGAAATGCGCATTGGCGGGCAGGACCACTTTTATCTAGAGGGTCACATCGCCTTCGCCATTCCGGGAGAAGATGACGAGGTTACCGTTTTTTCCTCCACGCAGCACCCGAGCGAAACCCAACACATGGTCGGGCACGTCCTTGGCGTTCCGTCGAATGCGGTAACCGTTAACGTCCGGCGCATGGGCGGCGGCTTCGGCGGCAAGGAAACGCAAGCCAACCTTTTTGCCGCCGTCGCGGCAATCGCCGCCAAGAAATATCGCCGGGCTGTCAAGATTCGCCCGGACCGTGACGATGACATGGTTGCAACCGGCAAGCGTCACGACTTTCACGTTGCCTATGAATTGGGATTTGACGATGAAGGCCGCATCGAGGCTGTCGATGCAACCTATTCGGCGCGCTGCGGCTTTTCTGCCGATCTGTCGGGACCTGTCACCGACCGCGCGCTCTTTCATGCCGACAATTGCTATTTCTATCCGCATGTGCGCCTTCGCTCACGGCCATTGAAGACCAATACCGTATCAAATACAGCGTTTCGCGGCTTTGGCGGACCCCAAGGCATGGTCGGGGGCGAGCGCATGATCGAGGAAATCGCCTATGCGCTCGGCAAGGATCCGCTAGAAATTCGCAAGGCGAATTTCTATGGCGGTGAAGGCAGAAATGTTACCCCGTATCATCAGACGGTCGAAGACAACATCATTGCGCAGATCGTAAAGGAACTCGAGGAATCGTCAAATTACGCGGCACGTCGCGAGGCGCTCCTCAACTTCAATCACCAAAGCCGCATCATCCGCAAGGGGATTGCCCTGACGCCCGTCAAGTTTGGCGTCTCCTTTACCAAGACCGAATACAATCAGGCGGGCGCTCTGGTTCATGTCTATGCGGATGGCTCGATCAATCTCAATCACGGTGGCACCGAGATGGGGCAGGGACTCTACACCAAGGTCGCTCAGGTGGTAGCGGACGAGTTCCAGGTCGACCTCGACCGCATCAAGGTTACCGCAACGACCACCGCAAAAGTGCCGAACACCTCTGCCACGGCCGCCTCGTCGGGCTCCGACCTCAATGGCATGGCAGCCGCCAACGCGGCCCAGCAGATCAAGGCGCGTCTCGTTGAATTTGCCGCCGAGACGTATGGCGTCTCGAAAGAACAGGTTTTCTTCGAACCGAACATGGTTCGGGCTGGCGCCAACCTCATCGCGTTTGCCGATTTCATCAAGGCTGCCTACGGCGCCCGCGTGCAACTTTCTGCTGCCGGATTTTACAAGACGCCGAAGATCCACTGGAACCGGGCCGAGGGCCGTGGTCGCCCGTTCTATTATTTCGCCTACGGCGCATCGGTGTCGGAAGTCAGCATCGATACATTGACTGGCGAATACCAGGTCGATCGTACCGATATCCTTCACGATGTTGGCCGCTCGCTGAATCCTGCCCTCGACCTCGGGCAGGTCGAGGGCGCTTTCGTACAAGGCATGGGCTGGCTGACGACCGAGGAACTGTGGTGGGATGCCAAGGGGCGCCTGTGTACCCATGCGCCATCCACCTACAAAATACCCCTGGCATCCGACAGGCCGCGCCAGTTCAACGTCAATCTCGCCAGCTGGTCTGTCAATCGCGAGGCGACGATCCGTCGTTCCAAAGCCGTCGGCGAACCGCCATTCATGCTTGCAATCTCCGTTCTTGAAGCGCTTTCCATGGCCGTGGCGAGTGTTGCAGACTATCGCCTTTCGCCGCGCCTTGACACGCCTGCGACGCCAGAGCGCGTCCTGATGGCCGTCGAGCGGTTGCGGTCCGCTGCGCAAGGGTGAGAATTCATGCCGAGCAATCGTGACGACATCAGGGACTTTCTAAACCGGCGCAAGCACATCATCCTCGTCGAGGTGAAGGCCGCCGATGGATCGACGCCGCGCGAAGCCGGCGCCTGGATGCTGGTGGCACCCGATTGCATTTTCGGCACTATCGGTGGCGGCCAGCTTGAATACATGGCGATCGATCACGCGCGCCGCTCGTTGCAACGCCAAAGTGCGCTGGAAGCGCTGACCATCCCGCTTGGTCCTGAAATCGGCCAATGCTGCGGCGGCCGTGTCGCGCTCGAATTCAAGCCGGTTGATCGGGACGCGGCCGCGACGCTTGTTGAAAAGGTCGATCGGGAGATTGCGCAGCGCCCGCATGTTTATGTGTTCGGCGCGGGCCATGTTGGCGATGCCCTGGCAATGGCGCTGTCGCTCGTACCGCTGCGTATCATACTGGTCGACACGCGCGAGGCGGAGCTGTCGGCCTCGCAGGTTCCCGGCGTTGAGACCTGCTTGACTGCCGTGCCGGAGGCGCTGGTGCGTCAAGCGCCCGAGGGCAGCGCCTTCGTCATTCTGACCCATGACCATGCCCTCGACTTTCTCATCGCCGCCGAAGCACTCAGCCGACGTGATGCATCCTATGTCGGGATGATCGGATCGAAGACCAAGCGGGCGACGTTCCGTAACTGGCTAGCGCGCGAGGTCGGGCGCCCCGAGACCCTCGAGCGGCTGGTTTGCCCCGTAGGCGGTACGGCGGTGAAGGATAAGCGCCCGCAGGTCATCGCTGCGCTTGCGGCGGCAGAGATCATGACCTCGGCACTTAATTACCACGAGCGCAACGACGACGTTGCAACCGCGAATCCCACGCGCCGCTGTCACGCCGGATGTCGCGGGTCCGAACCCCGTCGCTCGCGCCACTTTTCTCAATAAAATCAATAATTTCCCCTTTGTGGGATATTCCGAACGGCTGGCCGGCAATTCGGGATTTCGTTCTCTGAACGTGCGCGCAAACGGGCTATCACCGCAACTTCGTCCTGCCTGTCCGACGTGCTTCGTCAGCACCGCGAACGGCTGTAACTTGAATCGGCGCATAGGTTGCTTCGAGCTTCTTCTCCCCGATTGAGTTGGCTAGTTTGGCTGACAATTGCGCAGGCTCAGCGCCGTCGGCGACCGCCTCGACAGCGCCGGATCGACGGAAATCAAGCATCATTCTTTTATCGCCCGGGAATTCGATCGACCGGATGTCGCGGAAGTCTTCGGAAAATGAATTCTTTCGATAGTCAGCGCCGCGACGGGTTCTGAATATCTTCATCGATCCATGCCGTGGCCACGCTGGAGCGCATTGCGCGGCGTTTCGGGGAAGGGCACTTGCGCCTCGTACTTTCCACACTCGCCGAGACCGCCAATAACAAAACTGCTTCTCGACGAGCTCGGTCTGTGGATGGCTTCCGACATGATTCGAGCCTGCCGCAACATCGTTGAGAACCGTACCGGCGACTGGCTGGAAACTTGGGACGCAATGCCTGTGGGCGAGTTGCAGTTCATCACCCACGATTTGTCCGGTGTGGTATCACAGAGACACGCACTCGGCGGCATGGTCTACGAGCGCCTGTATCGCCGCTTCGGCCCAAATTCAGATCAACTTGACCTACTCCACGACAGACGGAGGATGCCTTGACCGAGGGTGATATCGCAGAGCGCCTGATTGAAGCCTACGAGATCGCGCTGCGTAGCTATGGCAGCGTGGGCCCGAAGGCGATGAAATCGATGTCATTGCCGTATCTCCATGGCCAGGTCGACAAGAACGGCTGGGGCAGTGAGCGACTAGCAGAAGAACGCAAGGAATTCTGGGACGGCTTGGCCCGGCAACCGACAGCCCGTCAGATATCGGAAGCCGACGAGGCGCTTGGCTGGCTCGCACTAGTTTCCAACGCGAACAATCGAATGAACCTGTCAGAATGGGCCTATTGTCATGCGTCTGGCCGTCGGTATTTCAAGGACAGTTGCTTCAAGTGGGGCATCCACCCAGAGACCGGCAGGCGTCGTAAAGACCGGGCAATCTCAGAAATTGTATTCAAACTCTTTCGCAAGCCATTGCAGAATAACAATATCGCCGATTTCGGAGAGTTGCCTGACGACCCTGAAATCGCATACTTTGCAGATAAGATCAGAGACCCGCGCCGGTTGAACGGTGTGATCTCCTGGGCTGATGAAGAGGCTTTCCAACCAATCATATCCAACGCCGAACACGACTTCAGTTGGGCTGAAAAGCGCAACGAACAGCGACGCCAGCGACGAGCCACAGCGCTAAAGAGGCAGGCGGCATAGGTTGTGGATGCCAGGCCTCGAAACAACGTCCCAAAGCCAAGTTATTCGTAGACCATGACTAAGAGGTTTGTCACGATTACCAGGCCAATGGCTGTGAGCGCCATAAAAGCAATGAGGTCACTCATGGAATGAAACCTCCTTCGCTGCAATTATACGCTTTGGTGCAAGGTTTTCGAGAGAAGTTGTGTAGGATTCAATCTACTCTTGCGGAGTGGAGAAGTGGTCATCTCGGCCGGCTCATAACCAGCAGATCGTCGGTTCGAATCTGACCTCCCTCAACCAGTTACCTACGAACTTTTCGCGCACCGACGGAAGCATTGATCCTTTCGCAATCACCGTTGAATTTAATAATCAACTGTTCGGCATCATCCTTGTTGAGGTTGAATGCTTCCATGAGGTGATCGACGGTGTAGGTTTCTCCGATTTTTCCCGGAGGGCGATTCTTCCAATTGGAAGTTGTCTGATCGTTGGTCATCGGTTTTCCTCGCATGTTAATGGGTGTCTCTAATAATGGGAACGCCATCTCCGCCTTGGGCATTGCGCCTGGCTTCGTTCAATAGCGCCTCACGCTCTGCGCGGGATAGGTTCTTCATCGACTTAATCGCCGAGTTAGAAATTCGAAACTGACCGCAAGTGGGGCAAAAAAATTCAACAAAATCGTCATCTCGCGGTAACACTTCATGTACTGGTTCTTCAGAAATAGGGCAGTTATAATAGGTTTTTTGCATACACCCTCCGTGGAAATTCGGAGTATACACCGTGGATCAGCAATCACCTAAGAAACCGGCGTCGTTTCCCTTTTCGCAGATTCCTTCGAAGCCCGGTCTTGTTCTCCAGTTAGTCTCTTTTTTAGTCTGGCCGATTGCCTGCGCTTCATCATGTCGAATGCGATTATTGCGCCCAATACAACGGGGCCGCTCAGTACGATGAAGTACCATAGGTACAGCGTCATCGGGTTCCTTCAGACTGTGGTTGGAGTACACAAAGCTCCAGTTCGATGCGCCAAGCGGCTACGGCACCATGGCGGCGATCGACAATGCGCTAATCCTTGGCGCGGCGCTGACCCTGTCGCTGACGGCGTGGCTTATATGGGCGCTGCTTTCGGATTGAGGCTATTTCCCGGAATGGCTTTGAATTTTAGACCTTGCTTCCTCTTCCGCTAGAGAGCTGTTTCTTAAAGCCGGCGATATTCTTCGTATACAAACCTTAACAGCTTCGTGAGATTCTCGTGCTTTGAGTACCCATTGGATCGCTCCTTTAAAGTTCAGGCGGGAGCGTGGAAATCTCTCAGCCATCGAAGCCTGGTCAATCCCGTGTCGATGATCGCGTTACTGTACATCAAAGTCCGAACGATGTCGGCACTTTAATCGATCTTTCAGAGTGATCGCCTCTCATAGCTATTGCCATGAATATTGATGCTAGGCGTTCATCTGTGGATAGCGATAGTCCGAGCAGTTGCGGTATCATTCGTCCGAACGGTAAAGCCGCTTCGTCGCTTCTTCGGAGGTCCGCTTTTGTTGTTCGGTCAACCGCCTGCGTTTCCTCATGCCAAGCGCTAGTATGGCGCCTAATACTACCGGGCCGCCCAATACCACGAAGAACCACAGATATTCAGCCATTGGCCCTCTTCTGATCGATTACGCACCCGTAAAAAACACGATCGATGGGATCAAAATCGGAAACATGATCCTAGAAGATCGTATCCTGCCACTGTCAGCGACCTCCGAGTTCCTGTTCGATCTTCATGCGGCTGCCCCCGTGCTTTCGCATTAATTCCAGGACACGGTTCTTGCTGATGTCGTGTTTCGACATGAGGAACTCAATTTCGTAGTCCTCGCTCGCCGATACTTGCGATCGATCGCGGTTGTCTTGTTCTGTTGTGTCATCTGACATCGGGTTCGCTCCCATTTTGTTGTTTATGTCTACCAACACCAAACAACGGCGAACGCTTTAGGTTCCAGCCCGCCTCGTGCCGGGTTTTCATTTGGAGAACAGCATGAACCGTCGCGCATTTATTGCAACCATCGGCGTGCTGTTGCCTGGTGCAGCACTTGCTTTACGAAGCCGATCGTCCCGTCGCGAAGAAGCCGAATAAAACCAAATGATCATGTATGAGTTGGCATTGGAGTTCATGCACTTCAGCGCCGATTTGCTCAGATACCCGCGTCCTCAGTTTCTGCCGAACCTCCACGTCGACCCTGACTTGGATGCCTGTGGCCGGTTCTCTGTTCAATGGATGCCAGTATCACGCTGAAGCGTTGGCGAGACGGTAGCCGCTACGACCAATGTGTCCTAGTTCATGAGCTCCTCCACTACGTGCAGCACGACCATGGCATCCCGATGAATGGCAACGTGTTCGAGGGTGTGAACGACCTCGAGGTCGAGGCGATAACGGCACAGGTCAGATGGCTGCAGAGCGTCGGAGAAAATCCGCGCAATCACATCCCCTACGCGACCATCCTAACACTGACTGGCGAAAAGCATTTCTCCTCGCTTGAATGGCTAGTGGCAGCATGACGACACCCGCCGCCTCTTGGCTCACGGATGAGTCTTGGGAACCTTGGCCTTTGCATCCGGCGCGCTTTGCGATCGAGCGGAAGCTTTCTTGTGGCAGCTTCGCGCAAATATTTGGCTTCACACCGCAAGCCTGACGTGTTTGTTTGGGGGTGTTTCATCGTTTTGCGGCGAATGCGCGTGAGAAATGCACTTTTAGCCCCAAACAGCAAAGGAACTCTTTGACATGACGCGAAGCACGCGGGCAATGAGCGAATTAGGCCGGCACTACGCGATATAGATCGTGCATTCATTCCTCCAGCATGAAATTTGCAGCGTCATTAGCCGACGTGAGACACGAGTTGGCCGGGCTTGCGCCCGAACACCTGTACCATCTTGAATGTCTTATAACCCTCATACATGCCCGAAAATATAGGACCGGTGTTCCGAGATTCCGAATCCATCATTCTTCTTATTTTGGGTGAGTTTAAGCCGCGCACTTATTATCCGCATCGGCCTTTTTTGCTGCTGTTTCACATTGATCGCGAAACCTGCAAACTTCTTCTTCGGTCAAATGTTCGATCCCGATGAATGAATTGAGCGCATCGCTCGTTCGCAAAATTTCATCGAGTTTGGCTTGGATGGCGGCGCCGTCGCGGTTCTGCGTGTTCTGAATCAGAAATACCATCAAAAAGGTGATGATGGTGGTGGTGGTATTGATGACGAGCTGCCAGGTTTCAGAGAAACCAAAAAAGGGCCCGCTGATCGCCCAGATCAAAACCAGAAAAAGACATGCAATAAAAGTAACAGGTCTGCCGGACACATGCGCCACCCAAGTGGCCGCTTTATTGAACCATTTTTCCAAGATGAACTCCTTCGATTGAAAGCCTGCTTCAACGACCCTGCGGGAATTTGGTTCCGAGGGAACCTAGGGCTCTTTGCCCCTTAAAGGGAAACTGCACTTTTGCGGTAATGAAGAAAGAGGAGATATAGCTATGCCGACAAGACTCAGTCTCATTCAGTCACGAATTATATGTCTCCTAGCAGACCCAAAGAAATGATCAGCGGTGAGCGGCGGGACGGCGGATTTTGCCACCGTCCCATGGACCCTTCTGTAGAGCGGGGCCCACGCTGACGAGGTCTGTCAGCGCTCGCATAACGCGGTGAAATAAAGGCAGTTCCAGCTCGATGCACCAGGGAAGCGGACTGAAAAAAGGCGGTGAGCTTACGCTACACCGCCGAGCAGCCTTCGCTTCGAGGGGCGGTGGCGAGGGCTCTAGCTGACTTGCTGTGGTATTCAGTCAGCATGCATGTTGAGCTAACGCGAATTGGACTTGATTGTTCCTACTTTGTCCGCCAAACGACAAGAGAGTTAAAGCCTCCTGATCGCTCTTATGCTCTGCAATACCTCTCCATACGGCAGCGGCGATCAAACACCGAATGCCCCACGTGTTGCAGTCTGGGTCCCTGCAGTGTTCTCGGCCGCGCTCTTTATTTATTATTTATTTCTGAGCGGCGGGACGGTGGATTGTGTCCCGGGGAATGGTGTAGGTTCCGGCTGGTAGCCGTGCTTTCCGACATAGAGCCGGAGGGATATCAGCGCGCCACTGCCGGCAGGCTGATTTGAGGATCATCGCTCATTTGGGACATCGTCTTAAGGGTCATGTATCGGGCACGTTGGACAGCCCATTCATCATTCTGTTCGAGCAGCAATGCGCCAACGAGGCGAACGATTGCCTCGTCGTTGGGAAAGATGCCAACGACCTCGGTGCGTCGCTTAATTTCGCCGTTAAGGCGCTCGATTGGATTTGTCGAGTAGAGCTTTGCCCGATGCTCTTTCGAAGGTCATGTAGGCGAGCACATCCTCTTCTGCATTGTCCATGATGGCGGCGAGCTTTGGGACTTTCGGCCGTATCTGATCAGCGACATTGCGCCACTGGGTGCTGGCGGCGTCCGGTGTATCCTGCGCAAACGCCGTTGCGATGAAAGCGGACACGACGCGCCTTCCGCTCTTTCCGGCATGCGCCAGAACATTGCGCATGAAGTGGACGCGGCATCGCCGCCAGCTGGCGCTCAGAACTTTGGTGACAGCCGCCTTCAAACCTTCATGCGCATCGGAGACAGCAAGCTTTACGCCGCGCAGACCTCGGCGTGTCAGCCGGCGCAGGAAGTCCGTCCAGATCGGTTCAGCCCCAGAACCTCGCGCCGCCCGTCGCTGTTGACGCCGACGGCAATGATGACGGCAACCGAAACGATGCGGCCGCCACGCCGGACCTTGAGGTAGGTCGCATCGATCCACAGATATGGCCAGTCACCTTCGAGGGGCCGATCGAGGAACGCCTTCACCTTGACGTCGATCTCTTCGCACAGCCGCGACACCTGGCTCTTGGAGATGCCGCTCATCCCCATGGCCTTGACGAGATCATCGACCGAGTGCGTCGAGATACCTGGATATAGGCTTCTTGAATAACAGCCGTCAGCGCCTTCTCTGCCATGCGGCGGGGTTCGAGGAAACTCGGGAAGTAGCTGCCCTTGCGCAGCTTCGGAATACGCAGCTCGACAGTTCCGGCCCGCGTCTCCCAGTCCCGCTCACGATAGCCATTGCATCGATCGTGTTTTTTATGGGCGCGTGATCGATCAAGGGCGGGTCAATGGCTGAATATCTGTGGTTCTTCGTGGTATTGGGCGGCCCGGTAGTATTAGGCGCCATACTAGCGTTTGGCATGATAAAACGCAGACGGTTGACCGAACAACAAAAGCGGACCTCCGAAGAAGCGACGAAGCGGCTTTACCGTTCGGACGAATAATACCGCAGCGGCTCGGATGATCTTGGTCTGTGTTTCATTTTTTACCTGTCGATCTCCTTGACGGCGTGCGACTGAACACCCAGATATTTGGCGTTGGTCGCAGGATTTGGATCAACAGTCAGGGAGCGCCAAGCTTCTTGGCGCACCTCATTTCTATGTTGCTCAAAGGAGGACCTAGCTATGAGAAGCAACTTCGACTTTTCGCCGTTTTACCGGTCGAGCGTTGGTTTTGACCGTATTTTCGACCTGCTTGAAAACTCTGCCCAGCCTCAAGGGTCGGACAGGTGGCCGCCCTATGACATCGTCAAACTGGGCGAAGACAGGTATCGCATCGTCATCGCCGTGGCAGGTTTTGCACAAGACGATCTGGCGATAACCCACGAACCGAATATGCTGGTCGTTAAAGGTGACAAGTCCGGCGATGAAGAATTTCAATATCTTCACCACGGCTTGGCACTTCGGCCATTCACGCACCGTTTCGAGCTTGCCGATCATGTAAGCGTTACGGACGCGCGCCTCGATAATGGCTTGCTGATCGTCGAACTCAAGAAAGAAATACCCGAGGAAATGAAACCTCGACGGATCGAGATCGGCAGTATGGGTAACACCATAAGTGGCGAAAGCTCGAAACAGGTGAAAGACAGCCGCGCTGCGTAATTCTCAAAGCGAACTACGGCCGACTCAGCTTCAGTCCCACTGGGGCTGAGTGGCTTGTTCCAAGCTCGGAAATGCTCGGATAAGGCCTAAAACGCCCTGAGCGCCAGAGTATCGAGGCTCGCCCGATTATTCTCGGTCTCCGCCAGGGTCGATAGCACCATACGGAAGTGCCGTTCCCATGAGCATTGATGATATGCATCACGCGTTTCGCCGGGTTCTAGGTACTTGCCGATGATGAAACGCCGTACTCGGCTTTTATCGAAGCAATGCGAGGATCAACATCCACCATCCAACACCTCTAGCGGGAAACGATCGCGCAGACGTCCGAACATGGGCTCGCCGTCATTGCCGATGCAATCCTCAGGAACTTCCATAAGCTCAGAGCGAAGCGCTCCTCCGGGCGTGGAATACCGAAAATTGGTGCGCTAGTATACCGCTTCCCACACACCTGAATCTGACAACTCATAACAGAGATGCGGCGACGATGAAGGTCACGCTGATACCCGTGAGGACGGCCTAGCCGCCATCAAGGCACGATTTGCGCGGTTTATTGGAACGCCGCACGCCGAAGGCGGCGGCCTGGGTTTGCCACCGCTGCGATGGCTTCCAGGCAGTTATGCGCCGAGCGCACTTCATTCAAACTGCTTAGGGTGCAAACCATTGAAATAAAAGCCGTTTAGCCCCACACTGACGCCAGTTTGGTTGCCGGGGGCAAATTCAAATGGACGAAGATTGGGATATCAGGCCTGCCGTATTCGCAATTGTTTTTATCGCTGCGGTGCTGTGGTTGCTTTACGAAAGCATCCGGTGGGTCTTGGGTTGGATTGCAACCTAGCTCGACGCGGTTTCATCAGGTCGAAATGTCGACGCGTGAGGGGAGTTCGAGAGGGACGGGCTTGCCTCTCTCGGATATTAAGCTGCGTGGCTGTTATTTAATTATACGGATAATTTTACGAGTTTTGGGTTCAACTAGAACCGCTCGACAATCAAAGACTGCCGGTTCGCAATATCACTTTTTCGAAGTCAATGTCGGCGTGGTTGTGCCAAAACCCGTGAATCTACAACCACTCCCGTCATGAATCGTGAAGATCGTTCCGCGGTAAGCAGATTACGAATATTTCGTCCTCGCCGACGGCCGCATTGTCATCGTCGATCCGACCTCGTTGGAGATCGTCCTCGTGATCGTCTAGGTGGTGCCAAAGATCATCCAGGGCGGTTCCGGCTGCCCCATCGGATGACGCGAACAAGCGGCCTTGGGATAACGACCCAGTCTTTCTGCCAGCGCCTGAATTAACGGAATAGGTACCTCATCGATGATTAAGCCAAGCAAATCAGCGGCTTATTCTGGATCGGCACCCATCACCAATCCCTCGATATCGTGCTTTTGGGTCACAGGTACTAACTCATCGACCACACGGCAGACTAAGTGCTCTTTCACTGAATCGGGCAATCCGTCAAAATAGGTTTGGGTCACCATGAGGTCGTGGAGCTCCGCATGTCCTGCTCCGGGAGCGTCCACCCCGAGCACCATCACCGGTCGTGCAATCGGTGATACATGTTCTGTACCCCTATGCACGGTCAGCGCCGAACGGCAGGAGATATCGCCAAGTTTAGGAAACTTGCGAACGGCCTTGCTCTGAAACGCAGGCCAGATTTCCTTGGTAGGAAACATTTCATGCTTCCACTCGCGGCCATCGACGTATTGAGTGCCTGGCGCTATTTCAAACGGCCCCATGTCCTCCGTGACATCAACACCCGTTAAGTTAAAGGCCAAGGACGTGATGCGTCGATGCACATAGGTTTCTGCTGGAGAGGGGAAATCTCTGTGCCACGGCTGATATTTGGCGCCTTGGAAGGGAACATCAAAACCGATCTCGACAATTTGGTAATCCCTTCCAAGCGCATTTTCACACATCCCTACAACCCAAGGGTGCGTAACGAGATCAACAAATCCACCAAACTCTTCAGGATGGATTTCTACATACCAGCGCCGCGGACCGCGCCCGACAGCTCCACTTGGCCGCTGAATTGCTGACCAAAAAGCCGTCATCATATCTTCGCGCATCGATTCTGCCCATTTACGGGAAAAAACGGATTTCTTACCAACAATTCCGTCAGTCTTTAGCGTCAGTACATCATGTTGAAGTTCATCAACGAGCGTTTGACTAGTGATGTTCATAGAAACCTCCCACAGTATATTATTAGTATGGATAGTTAGAATTACAGGTCAACCGCAGTTAAGGATCATGTCGCGACGGGTTTGCTCGCAGACGTGCTCGCGAGCGACTTCATGTCCACGCAGCCGCTTCGTTGCGTGGACAGCTCATAGGCGTGCACGGACGCCTTTGTCTCCGCGTCCGCATTATCCGCTGCCACCAATACAGCTGCCGAGCCGGCGAGCAGCGTCAGACCTGCGACGAAGCTTCCTCTTGTGAGAGAAGTCGAAACACCGCCCTGTGCCACGACCGCTTCCATCTCGCTTATTTGCGAATCCAAGGTCTTTCTCCTTGCCATGATTAATGGGCAGGCATTGTTTTATTGACAGTTTAACCCAGAAAGGCTCGCCAACGACCTCCGTTCGAATATCACCTCAGAAGGCAACTTCCTGTCTCTATTCGGGATTGTTCACTGCGATTCTCCTCGAAGCACTCCCTAATCTGTCGCTAGGGCGGCGAAATGGGTGGTAAGGCATCGGCATCGCGGTCCATCGCCGACACAGCGGAACAAAGTCTCACGGTGAGAATTCGAGATATACTAGAGTGCGGACTTGGGGTGGTAGGAATGTGACAGACGAACAAGAAAAACGCCGCCGCAACATCAGAGCCCAAGTGATGCTGAGGGAATTCCAAGACGTCGTGCGCAGTGCCAGCGTGCCGCTACCCACGAACTCAAGGTTTAGGGAGCTGCTAAAGCGACTTGAGGAAAGCGAAGCGCAGAGTTCGCGTACCGACATGGAGCCCCGCAATTAGGGGCCGAACATCGGTGTCAGCCCACACCACTCGATCCGAATGATCTGACCATCCCGCAATTCAAAGGTGCCACTTTGGCCACCTTGGTTGACAAATTCGACCTGGACCTCTCGCCAGCGGCCCATATACGCGCCGCACTCGCTGCAAAAGACCGGCCCGTCACCTGCGCCTGTTTTGGGAAGGCTCATATGAATTGTGTTACACTCTTCGCACTGGAGCTTTCCGTCGAGTTGGCGTGTCAGCGCAGAATTCTCAATTGATGCAGAAGGTGTGCCGACCCGCGATTGTCATTGGCAAGCTTATGATCGAGGCCTCTCGCTTCGCGAAAGCTGGTCATGACCTGGCTCCCTGACAAGCATCGATAACTCGCGCAATGAGTTGTGCCTGGGAGATAGTTACGGACGCAATTGCATCTGCATCGCGCATGCCTTGGTCGAACAGCGACATAATTCGGCGCGCAAGCCGCTCAGCGTTCTCGTGTGTGGTGGGACTACGCCGAAGCTGCTTTGACGCTCTGAGGTGCGCCTGCTGGATCGTTTTACATTCTTGGCCCGAATAGAATAGCTTCGTGAGACGACGCATAAAAAAGTCCTCCCGCGCTGATTGGGCGAGAGCGCATTTCTCATTTGTCAGTGTGCCGTTGCAAAACCCGACAACCGTTTCCAGAAGAATACTAATGTCACCGTGCGTCAATGCTATGTCCGCTGTTGGACGCTGCGCTTGTTCTCAATCAAAATTATGTTTGGTCAAACGGTTGCTTGCCACTGAAAGTAACCGCCTGGCTGAAGAAGGAGCTATCCGGGCCTTATTAACGCGGTGAGAACGTTTAATGAAGGTCGACGTTAGGAAGCAGCGGAATAGCTAGAGGCCGTTTCGAACGAGATCTTGAACGGGTAGGATACCGGCTATGGCATAGCCGGCTTGTATCCTTCTGTTCAGAAGGTGTGCTTCATGCTCGCTTCAACGCTTTTATCTCTTCACCGGCGAGCGCTCGGGTTCGCGCTTATCGTTGTGGTAGCGTTTCTTTGGATTCATTTTGCGTTCAACGTCTGAATGCCAGAGGGAAAAACATGTCTGGCGCCAGAGTGTCTTCAAGCGACGATTACGACGTCGAGAAAGCGTGACCTTGACAAAGCCGCGCACTGGAACTCATCAAGAAGCATTCCGGCAACAGAAAAAGCATAAAAAGCGAATTGGCTGACCGTTAGCTATCCCGCTCATCGCTCGACATGCCCCGGGCCTGACGATCCTTCTCGTTCTCTTTTGCCTCCGTTTTAAATGTCGCGTCGCCATCTTTCTTGCCTGACAAAACCCGCGGATTTGCACTGGCGACGCCGTCATTGTTGCCGCAGCGCTGCATCTTGGCGGACGGACCTTTCGCATCGCCTTCTGGGGATTTGTTCGAGAACTTGATCATCTGAAGCTCCTTAAGGAAGGAATTCTCCAATTTGTTAATCATACCATATCAGGGTGAAACTGTTGATGCGAAAGATGATGGACCGCAGGGACCCGTACTGGAAAATCGATGAATGACGAGTACGCGGCAAAATTCCAAATCCGAATTACATCAAACCTCGAAGTTGCGGCGCGACACTTGTAGCAGGCCCGACGCGCCGCCTTTGATGAATGGCCGCCGACGTTACATCGGCGCGCTTCCGATCAGCGACAACTTATTGTTTGGCTGGCGTTTCCATGGGCGCTGGCGCGGATGCATCCGACTTGGTCGCGCTCGTCTTCATCGGGTCAGCCATCCCATCCGTAAAGTTAGCGGATCGGTCAAACCCCGGCGCCGCCTTGAGTTGCTCTTTGGTGGTATCGACTACCAGCCAACTCTTGCCATCACTGCGAACCGACAGCTTCAGCTGGGAAGGTGACATCGCGACATCCTTTTCGCCAACGCCAAGGAACCCGCCAACTCCAATAATAGCTGCTTGGACCATACCATCCTGGCCAATCACCAGGTCATTGAGATCGCCGATCGTTTCCGCATTATCACCATCGCCGTTATAGACCGCCTTACCGAGAAAACCGGAGGCAAGTATCTGTCCTTCGGACGCCTTGGTGAGCGATGAGACATCAGAGACCGCCGGCGCAGCTGCCATCGGTTTAAACAATTCCTTGTTTGTCACGGTAAGGGGAGCCGGAGTTTCTGCCGGTGCCGGCGCTGTCTGACTTAACGCGGTGCCCGACATGAGTGCCACGGAGGCCGTGGCTGCGATGAGGGTTTTGATCATAGCATTTCTCCGCTTGTTCTCGACAAGAAAATCCCGAAGTATTTCTTTCTATTAAACCAAATAACGCGCCAAATGTTCCAGAATAGATGTATCAAGACACAAATATTTATCAACGAGCAGACTGAAGATTACTTGTCGCAACTAAAAGAGTTGGCAGGTCGGCGCGCCGGTTAGTAGCCATAATAGCCGGATCTTTTGCAGGGCAGGAACTGATCCCGTGTTCATGCCATTAACAGCAAACACAGATCGAAGCGGAGTTACGTCCATGGCAAAGCCAAAAAAGGCCACTAGCACCACAGGTAGAGCAACTGCCGCGCGGCAGCGTAGTATTCAGGAG
>NZ_JBBNAM010000432.1:0-1842 GCF_037994425.1 Phyllobacterium sp. | reverse complement strand
GATCAGCGCTCGATCGAGTTGCGGTCCATGAGGAAGAACGGATCCGCACAAGTACGCCGTGCTCGTTGAGGACCTCCGCAGCGGCCGCGTCGAGCGCATATCCAAGAAGAGATAGGGCCTAGCAGGGTGTTGAAAAAGGTGCTCGCTGCACGTCACTGACCGTGATTCACTCTCTCCGAGGTGATTCGGAGAGAGATGTATGCGGGGCGGCGACGATCGGACTGGCGAACTGTTCAGCTACGTGGACCTCGAGGCGCGGGTGCGGCGAGATCATCCGCTGCGCGCGATCCGGGCGATTGTGAACGAGGCGCTTTCGGCGCTGGAGCGGGAGTTCGCGGCGTTGTATTCTCCGATCGGGCGGCCGTCGATCCCGCCGGAGAAACTGCTGCGGGCGATGCTGTTGCAGGCGTTCTACTCGATTCGCTCGGAGCGTCTTCTGATGGAGCGGCTGGAATACGATCTCTTGTTCCGTTGGTTCGTCGGTATTGGCGTCGATGACGCGGCCTGGGATCATTCGGTGTTCTCGAAGAACCGCGACCGGCTTCTGGAGGGCGCCATCGCGGCGAAGTTCCTGGCCGCGGTGCTGGCGCAGCCCAGGGTGAAGACGCTCCTGTCCACGGACCACTTCTCTGTCGACGGCACGCTGATCGAGGCCTGGGCGTCGATGAAGAGCGTCAAGCCGAAGGATGGCTCGGGCGAGCCGCCAGTGGGAGGCAGCGGTGGGCGCAACGCGGAAGCGGACTTCCACGGCCACAAGCGGTCGAACGAGACGCATGCCTCGACCACTGATCCGGATGCCCGGCTCTATCGCAAGGGGAAGGGCAAGGAGACCAAACTCTGCTTCATGGGACATGGCTTGATGGAGAACCGCCACGGCCTGCTGGTCGATGCCTGCCTGACGCCGGCCGACGGGCATGCCGAGCGGGTGGCGGCGCTGCACATGATCGAGCCTCGCGCCGACCGGCCGCAGCCGATTACGCTCGGCGCCGACAAGGCCTATGACGTGGAAGACTTCGTCAACGAGTTGCGCTCGATGCGGGTGACGCCGCATGTGACGCAGAACGCGAACGGCCGTCGTTCGGCGATCGATCGCCGCACCACGCGCCACGGCGGTTATGCCGTAAGCCTTCGCATCCGCAAGCGCATCGAGGAGGCGTTCGGCTGGATCAAGACCGTCGCAGGGCAACAGAAAACGAAGTTCCGCGGCCGCGACCGCGTCGGATGGGCCTTCACCTTCGCAGCCGCGGCCTACAATCTGGTGCGGCTCCCCAAGCTCATGGCGGAGACTGGCTGATGGCCAAGGTTCCCGCTTTCGCCAGGGCCTTTGCCGGCCGCTGGCGTATCGTCGAGATGGACAACTGGGAAAATGACTTCCTCGATCTCGTCGAAGTGGCGCATCTGACATTCAAAGGCGCGGCGGACGGCGAAATCGCCTTCGGCGCAATGAAGGGCTTCCTCGATGTCCGCTACGGCACCCGCGACGGTTCGGCCTGCGCGGAGTTCTCTTGGGAAGGGCACGATGAGAACGATCCGGCCTGCGGCCGTGGATGGGTGGTCATTGGCACCGCAGGGCGCCTCGTCGGTCACTTCTATATCCATAATGCCGACGATTCAGGCTTCGTGTGCGAGCGCGACTGACTTCTTCAACAGCCTGCTAGAGCCCATCCATTGACCGATGAATCGATTGTGAAGTGACAAGATGATGTTTGCCTGATTCTCATGTCCGTTTTCAAGAATTGCGACATAGGTTTCGCTTCGCTTTTTCAGGGCATGGAGCATTCTATGCTGCCTATTGCAGGACGCGGCGGCATTGAGACGACGGTTGATCAGACTTCTCTATTC
>NZ_JBBNAM010000431.1:0-2913 GCF_037994425.1 Phyllobacterium sp. | reverse complement strand
ACCAGCGATGCAAAGGCAAGACCAATCATCACCGCCTTGACGACCAAGTCCGCCGCCATGAACATGCCCCAGGGCGAAAGATTGTGCGGCAGATTGCGTTTGTCTGCCTGCGGCGTCGTTGCAGGGGTCGGAGCCGGTGCCTGTGGTGGCGGAGGTGGTTCTTGGGTTGGTATCGTCTGTAGAGTCGTATTTGGCTGAGGGGGAACGATGTCCTGTGCACTGGCTGGCATGAAGGCCAGACCGGTAAAGAGTGCTGCAGTCAATGCGCCGGCGCGGACAGTTTGCGGCAAACAGGCCTTTGAGAGTTTTTGAGGCAATGTCCGCATAATTGGCCGTTCCTTCACGTCATGTGCCGATGCCCCGGGTTCTTACAATGTTTCATCGGCCGGCAACTGTCAGTTCAGAGCGACTTATTATTTATGAGTATAATAATCAACTATTTTCTTGGAACGTTGGCTAGACGATTCCCCATGCGCGATAGCGCCCTCGCCCCGTCATCTCGCGGACGCCAAGCTCGGCGATGAGGTTCAATGCACCGCGCTGCGAAACCTTCAGTTCCTTGGCAATCAGTCCCGTCGATACCATCGGCAGCGACAGGACGAGATCGATCATCCCTGGAAGACTGGAGGTGGAACGGCGGTCTTTCAATTTTCTTTCCATCTGCATGCGGGCGAGGCTAAGGCGCTCGACATCCTTGAGGCCACTCGTCGCTGAGATCTGCACCGCTTCGAGAAAGGCAAGCAGGCGGGTCGTCCGATCGCGCGCACGGCGGCGCTCGCGCGCAACCGAGCGCAGGCCCGCATTGAAGGCGGCAAGGTGCGATTTCGTCTTGCCGCGCTCGCGCAACATGGCGGCAACCAATAGCGGACCAAGCCAATGCTGGTGCTGCAACGGTTCGATCTGTTCCCAGGCATCAAACGACACAGCAGCGGCGAGAAGCGGCGGCAAGCCCTTTGACCGCTCATAGACCTTAAGCCAGCGATCGAGCCGCGCGTCTTCATCCCAATCGGGATCGTATATGAGCGGATCTCCGTCAGCGGTGATCGCAGCCGGCGTCACCGCGTCGGCAGGTCTATTTTGGGCCATAGCGTGCGCGGCGCCATCAGCGGCGCCAGGTTCGGAAAGGAGGCGCGCCGATCGGTCGAGCAATGCATCAAGGTGCGCCAGTCCATCCTCGAATTCATTCTCGGCCTCGCTCCTGAGCATATTGTCCTGCGCGGGCAGGGGGGGACGCACGGGTTCGGGTGGTGTGGGCGAACTCTCGATGAAGGCGCGTCCGCGCAGTGTGGCAATACCTTTCGGACTGAGCGCCCAGCCAGGAACATTATCGGCGATCTGGCGCCGGTTGCGCAAGATCGAGTGCGCCTTTGTCAGTTCATGTGTCGGCGTGCGAATATCCATGCGGGCGTCGTGGAGGACAAGGTCCTCGACGTGAACAAGTTCGCCGGCGAGCCATAGTGCGCTGCACGCCTCCATGAAGTGCGATCGCGCGATCCAGCCTTCATTTTCGCGCAGCACGCCTTCACGGGTGCGACGCCCCTTGAGGTCACCGAGATCGCCCTTGCGTCCGATGCGGTCATCCAGTCGTGCCAGCGCGACTTCTGCGGCCACAAGGGGAGAAAGCAGGTCCCAGGGTGAAAGGTCATTCGAATCGTAAGCCATTGAATGTATGATAAACGAAACGCAAAGCAGAAGCTATAAGCGTGCTAGCTTCCACTCGCTGGATATCAATCTGTGGGATTGATTGAGGCGTGAATCACGCGAACAATTGATGGGTTATGATAGACGCTTTAGCGACATTAGCCAACCACCACTGTCGCCTTTCCCGGCACGCGATTATAGAGGTCGATAATGTCCTGGTTGATCAGGCGAACACACCCCGAGGACATGGACTGGCCGATCGACCACCACTCCGGGGAGCCGTGAATACGGTAACCGGTATCGACGCCATCCTTGAATATATAGAGGGCGCGGGCGCCCAGCGGATTCTGCGGGCCGGGCTCCATGCCGTTTTCATACTTGGCAAGCTCGGGTTTGCGGCCGATCATTTCCCGTGGCGGGGTCCAACGGGGCCATTCCTTTTTGTACTGAATATTGGCACGTCCGCTCCACAGGAAGCCGGCTTTGCCGATGCCGACGCCGTAGCGAATGGCATCGCCCCCTGGCTGAACCAGATAGAGGTAGCGCTCCTGTAGGCGCACGACAATCGTGCCGGGTTGCTCGCCAGTTGGATCAACGACGATCTGGCGGCGAAACTGGGCGGGAATTTTCTGATAGGGGACCGCTGGAAGGGAATGGGGGCCCTCCTGGACCGCAGCATACATCACGTCCGGGACTGTCACGGATTTGTCGATGCTGATCTGGGGGCGGATGCCGCTTGTCGGCAGCGGATCAATGTTCATTTCGGGTAGCTCGAATGCCGTTTGGGTACATCCGGCAAGGCCCGCGGCTGCCATTGATCCGGCGCCAATGAGGAGTTGGCGCCTCGAGATGGCGCGGAGATTGTTCTCGGTCGGCAAGGCGTTGTTACTCTGGGACACTGCAGTACTCGCTTAAAAGAGCCGGGCAAACAAGTTCGAATTCTATGGAAGTGTGGTTTACAAATGGTGAAGCGCCGTTTGGAGGCCTTAACCCTTTAGGGTGGTGGGGGCGAGTTGACAGCTGTCAACGGGTCATTGTTCAGGTCGTGGTGAAGGGTCCGCGGTTGACAGCTGTCAACTCTCGCATCTTGGACGAGATCGGAAGGGTCTTAAAGTGTCCGGCCAATCAAGGCTGCGCCATTGGGTTGCGTGGGCCACTTCCTCGCCAAGTTGCCCACATCCGATGCGCCAACATCAACGCACCCCAGAGCTATCGGCATGATGGATGACGCCTTCAGGGTGTTCCTCGCCCCGCCCCCCCACTGTCAAAACC
>NZ_JBBNAM010000430.1:0-5900 GCF_037994425.1 Phyllobacterium sp. | reverse complement strand
GTAAAGGGGGTTGCAAATCCGCAGCCGCCATTCAAGTCCATCTCACCTACGAAGACGCGCTGAAGCTTTGCGGGATCGCCGGTAAGATTTTCGCCCCTTGCGGCAAGTCGAAAAATTTGTATCGTTGGCAATCGTCTGGTCCGGCAAGAAGCTGGCCAACGACACGTGATGCGCGCGAGCTTAGGCACGCAGGCGCCTCACGTATAGCTAACAACCCGCTCGCCGGGTTCGGTAGTGCACCCCGAATGAGGGCTTCATGACCGCACAGTCGAAGGCAGGGGCAATTACTGACAACCCAGAGATAAGTGTGTGTGTGATCGTCGCGGCGAAGAACGCAGCCGACACCATTGCAGCTGCCATATCTTCCGCATTGCGCGATGTCCACGTTACGGAAGTCATCGTCGTGGATGATGGCTCGACAGACGGGACTTCCGAGGCTGCCGAGAAGGCCAATGATGGAAGCGGACGGTTGCGCATCATTCGTTTCGAGGTCAACAAGGGACCGTCGTACGCGCGCAATCACGCCATCGCATGCTCCTCAGCGGCCCTAATCAGCATTCTCGACGCGGACGATTTTTTTATCCCGGATCGTTTTTCCCATTTGTTGGCAACCCGGGACTGGGATATGGCCGCCGACAATATCGCTTTCATCGATCAGCGCTGGATTGGCCACCTCAACACACTCGCCATTCCTCGTTTTCACCCGCAATCCTGGTTTCTCGATCTGCCGACATTTGTCGGCCGCAATATATCGAGACGCCACAGGCATCGTTGCGAGCTAGGCTTCCTCAAGCCCGTCATCCGAAGGGAATTTCTGAATCGCCACAACCTGCGCTACAATGAAAAGCTGCGGCTTGGAGAGGATTATGATCTCTACACGCGCGCGCTGGCGCTGGATGCGCGATTCCAAATCATCAACAATTGTGGCTATGGGGCCGTCGTGCGAGCGGATTCGCTGAGTGGTCAGCACAAGACGGATGATCTCAAGCAACTTGCCGATGCAGACAAGATGCTATTGGAGAGCGGAACCCTGCCAGAAAGTGCGGGGGAAGCCGTCCGCCAGCACGAGCGTCATGTTCGCTCCAAGTATTACCATCGCCAGTTTCTGGACACGAAGGCAAAGAAGGGACTTGTCGCCGCGACTGCCTATGGCCTTCGCAATCCGCCGGCAATCCTGCCAATTGTGCGCGGCGTTGCGATGGATAAGTTCGACGATGTCGTCAGGCTTTTCAGAAGAGCGCCTGGCACCCCGCCGGACCCGCCCGCCCCACGCTACCTTTTTCCGGGGCCCACACAATAGTGACAAGTGCGGGGCACCGGAACGCATGTTTCTCACCCTTCGCATCCATGGTGCATTGCACCATAGAACGCGATGGGCTAGACTTTTATCAAAAATGAGAACTCCTGCGGGGACGGAAATGCGAACGAATGCGAGCAGCTAGTTGACCAGCTGAACGAATAAAGGACGCAGGTTATGACTGACCAGCCAACAGGAAAGTCTCAGGCCGCCAGTTTGGAAATGGTTGCGCGAAACGGCAGTGTGCTTCGACGCATTGCTGTGCGGATCCCGACCTATCTCGCCGATATCCGGGAAAATCCGGCGTGGCTCCCCATGTTCCTGCTTGCGCGGACAATGCCGGCACGCAAGGCACATTGGCTCGGTGCAAAGGCTGTCCGGCGGCACGAGAATACTGCACCAAGCATCTTTCCCACCGCCGATTGCGAACAAATCGTCGATACACTACGGGCGTCAGGGTTGTTCTGCGGCCTTGCCCTACCAACGTCCGTTCACGAGGAAATCGCCCGTTTCGCGCAACAGACACCCTGCTTTGGCAATTTCAGCCGCCGACTGGAGTTTTTACCCGAAGATCACAGCCAGGCGGAGCAAAGGTTCAATCGCTCAATCCTCAGCGGGCACTATTTCGAACGCGCACTCCAATGCGAAGCCGTGATTGCACTACAGCGGGATCCGCTGCTCACCGACATTGCCGAGCACTATCTTGGCGGCCAGGCAAAGATGATCACCACGCGGATCTGGTGGAGCTTCCCGACGAAGGCCGCCTCGCAGGCCGATATGCGTCTGGCTTCGCAAGACAAATACCACTTCGATCTCGATGATTGGAGAATGTTGAAATTCTTCTTCTATCTCACACCGGTCAATGAAGATTCCGGACCCCACGTCTATCTGCTGGGTAGCCACAAGCGGCGAATACTCAAGCATCAGCTGACGCTTCTCGTTGGACACCCAGCCAACGAGGTTCTTGGCGCATATGGTGCAAACAATGCTGTCACGATCATGGGCGAAGCCGGGCTGGGGTTCGTCGAGGACCCGTTTGGATTTCATATGGGAACGGTGGCCAAACGATCGCCACGATTAATGATGGAAATTGGTTTTGGCGTTTCGCGACCATCCCGCCGCCGCTTTCACGGTGAACCGGTTATCCGCTGATTTGCTCGCAATATTGTTTACGTACTGGAATCAGGGTTCCATGAAAATCATCGTTGAAAATACCGTCTGCCTGAATACCGGCGATGCGGCAATTCTCCTGGCAATCAGGCATATCGTGAGGAAAGTCGCCGGCGAGGACTTGCGTTTTTATGTCTTTGACAGCCAACCAGAAGTGGCAGCAAGACTATATCCGGCGAACGAATATCCCGATCTGGAATTTCACAAACTCCTATCGGAATCCGTCTTCAAGTACAATTACAACCATAACGTTCTGAAAAACGCTGTTAAGCCGCTTTACAATCAAATCGTACTGAAGGCTCTGCGTCGATTTGGCAAGAGGCGGTATTTTGACGAGATGATGTTTAGCCCAAGCGACCGTCGCAGCCTCCAGCTTTATAAGGACGCCGCCCTCGTGATCACAACAGGCGGAACATATCTCGTCGAGAACTATAACCTTGAAAGACGTCTCAATCAGTTCCGTATTGACGCGATTTTAGGCAAGGATCCGTATTTCTTCACGCAGTCGATGGGTCCGTTTAACAAGGACTACAATCGGCGGGAACTGAAACCCGTTCTCGACCGGAGCCCGCTCATTTTGCTGCGCGATGTCCGGTCCAAGGATCATATCCGCGATCTCGTGAACGACCCGAGCAAGTGTCATGTTGTTGCCGATGCTGTGTTTGCCCTTGCCGACACGAAGCGGATCGCCGGGCTTCTGGCCACCGATCAGCCGCGCCCCACAGGTCGCGTGGCAATTTCCGTTCGCCACTGGAACTATGTCAAAGGCGGTGAGGAGGGCATGCAGCGCTATCTTGATTCCATCCGCGACATCGTCAACGTTCTGGTCCACAAACACGCCAAGGAGGTGACGTTCGTTTCCACCTGCCAGGGCGTTCCCGAATATGCGCATGACGACTCAAGAGCGGCCAAAACGATTGTTGGCGGGCTCGATCCCGCGATCGCCAGCCATGTCACCGTGGACACATCATTTCATACACCTGAACAACTGATGTCCCTTGTCAAAGACTTTGATTTCGTGGTCGCCACGCGCATGCACATGATGATCATATCACTATGTGCCGGGATACCGGTGCTTCCGATCGCCTACGAGTTCAAGACCAAGGAGGTCGCCAAGCGTATCGGCGTGTCGGACGTTCTGCTCGATATCGATACCGTGACAAAGGAAGAAGCGGAAAGAAAGCTCGAAATTTTCATTCAAAACCTCGAGCACTATCGCAGAACAAGTATTCACGCAGTTCTTGATGAACACCGCTCGGCAATGTCGGTGAGCGAACTATTGAAGCCAATCTTGCTTGGTGGATCAGCGAATATTGCCAGCAATCCTGGACAAGACGGCGACCAAGGCGTTGCGCGACTGGGGAAGAATAAGCATCAGCGCGAGCGCGATCGCATAGTTTAACAACAAGGCCAGGGTGATCGCAATCAAGTCTGAGTGAGCCGTCAGGGACAGGGGAAGCAACCAGTATCCGAGCCAGGCGAACAGTGACGAAACGATGAAAAGGCCCTGTACCAACAGGACGTCGACAGCGGAGACGGGGCCGACGCGCTGCACGAGCACGGCAAGGACAGGAACCCTGAATACGTAGCCGCTGATTGCATAGGCGGCGGCGACGCCGGCAGCACCCCAATTTAGGCCGACGACAAATGCGACGACCGTTGTCACCGAGGAGTACATGCCCCACCGGAACATCGTCTTTGTCCTGTCCTGGCAGATGAAGATCCAGCCTGTCGTGCTGGAAATGGGCTGGATGAGCCCGGCGATGCCCAGCCATGCGAAAATTGGTGCGACGGGCAGCCATCTGTCGCCAAACAGAATTGCAACGACCTGTTCGGAGGTAAGCGTCAGGGCAGCAATGGCCGGCACTGTAACGGCCGCAAGCAACCAGTTGGTTTGGATATAAATATCGCGAAACCGCGGCTTGTCGTCCTGGATGCGGCTCAAAAGAGGGATCATCAGGCGCGTCAACGGCTGATTGATGTTTTGCAGCGGAAACAGCAGAAGCTTGTAGGCCCGGTCGTAATAGCCCAGTTCAACCGGCCCCGAAAATTTGCCAATCAGGATATTGTCGAGGTTACGCGCGAAGAAGTTGACGAGATTGAAACCCGTCAGATTGGCGCCGAAGGACATGATATCGGAATCAATCCCGAGCACAGGCTTGTCCGGTCGCCAGCGCGCCACCCTCCAGGCTGCCAGCAATGCGACCGCAGCCGAAGCTGCCGGGCCAAGAACCAGGGACCAATAGCCCATTCCCGCATAAGCTGCGGCGGCAGCCGCCAGAAAACCGGCGATGGCCGTTATCACATCATTCACAGCGAGCTGACCGAACTGAAGGTGGCGATTCATCAGGCTGAGCGGCATGGCCGCCAGACTTCCCAGAAGCAGCGGCAGACCGGCGCCGATCGTGATTCCAACCATGCGCGCATCACCATAATAGGCGGCGACGGCCGGAGCGAGAGCCACAACAATCGCCGTGGTGGCAAGGCCGGCCATGGCGCTCATCCAGAAGACCTGATTGAGTTGCCGCTGGCTGATTTCCTTGCGCTGAACAACGGCTTGCTGAAGCCCGAGATTCTGGAAAAGGGCAACAAAGGCCACGATCGGACTTACAGAGGCAACGAGCCCGAAATCTTCAGGAACAAGGAGACGGGCAAGGACGATCACAGATAAAAACTGGACAGCTATTTTGATGGCCTGGGCTATGACGGTCAAAAGCCCGCCGCGAAGAGCAATTCGACCAAATTGAAGTGGTTCCGCACTCACAGCTTTATCTTCGCTTCGGCCAGATTCGTGACAATCCGGGCGAACTCATCATTCAAAACATCCGCGTTGAATTCACCTTCGATCTTTCGTCTTGCTGCCAAAGCCAGACGCTCACACTGCGATGGGTATTCGGCAATCCATAGCAGTTTGGCCGCGAGCGCCTCGACATCTCTCTCGGGCACCAGAAACCCTGTGGTCTGGTCATCGATGAGCTCGGGGATCCCCGAGTGGTACGTACTGACCACCGTCAGTCCTGCAGCCATCGCCTCCATGAGGGAAACCGGAATGCCCTCCACATCTCCATCAGTGGCTGTGACACTCGGCAACAGGAATACATGGGCCTCGCGCAAATGTTGCCTGACCTCACTATGAGGGCGCGAGCCAAGAAATGTTACCCTGTCTGCAATCCCCAGACTTTTGGCGAGCTTTATCAACCCATCCAGCAACTCGCCGCCGCCTATGATCATGTAGGACCAATCGAGCTGCGGCTTTGCGTTTGAAAGCTGGCGGAGGGCACGCAAAGCAAATTCAATCCCTTTCTTTTCGGTCAAACGGCAAACCGAAATCAGGTTCATCGTGCCTTGTTCGAAGGAGCGCCATGAATATTCGATCTTGTTGATCGGTACGCCCATATGTTGCACCACAACCTTTGTTGATGGAGCGCCAGCG
>NZ_JBBNAM010000429.1:0-7384 GCF_037994425.1 Phyllobacterium sp. | reverse complement strand
GTGGAAGACCCTGTCAGGTTCCCGGCAGGGGGCCAGAGGAGGGCGCGTTTCCTTCACTCGAAACATCGGGTTTCGGGTGTGCTTTGTTTGAAAGGGAATGCGATGAGCAAGCGCGAATCGTCCAAGTATAAAATTGACCGCCGTCTTGGCGAAAACATCTGGGGCCGTCCGAAGTCCCCGGTAAATCGCCGCGAGTACGGCCCCGGCCAGCACGGCCAGCGCCGCAAGAGCAAGCTCTCCGACTTCGGCGTGCAGCTCCGCGCCAAGCAGAAGCTCAAGGGTTTCTACGGCGACATTTCGGAAAAGCAGTTCCGCAAGACCTATGAGGAAGCAGCACGCCGCAAGGGTGACACCGGCGAACAGCTGATCGGTCTGCTCGAGTCGCGTCTCGATGCGATTGTTTACCGCGCCAAGTTCGTTCCGACGATCTTTGCTGCCCGCCAGTTCGTCAACCACGGCCATGTAAACGTTAACGGCCGTCGCACGAACATCCAGTCCTACATCTGCAAGGCTGGCGACGTGATCGAAGTGCGCGAAAAGTCGAAGCAGCTCGTGATCGTTCTGGAATCGGTTCAGTTGGCTGAGCGCGATGTTCCTGAGTACCTCGAAGTCGATCACAACAAGATGGTTGCCAAGTACAGCCGCGTTCCGGCTTTCTCGGACGTGCCATACGCTGTACAGATGGAACCTAACCTGGTCGTCGAATTCTATTCGCGTTAATTAGTTCTGAATTTTAGAAAAAGCCGCCCGGAGCAATCTTGGCGGCTTTTTTTTCAACCGGAGTCCGGCCATGACCGATCTTCAGGATATCGTCTACAGCGTCTACAGCGACCTTTCCGGTCGGATAGGCGAGGGCAAGCTTGCGGATTACATACCGGAACTTGCGACGGTAGACCCGAAGCAGTTCGGCATTGCGCTGGTGACGGTCGACGGCAAGGTTCATACCGCCGGCGACGCCGAAACCAACTTCTCCATCCAGAGCATTTCCAAGGTCTTCACGCTGACCCTGGCGCTCGGCAAGATCGGCGATGGCCTGTGGAAGAGGGTTGGGCGCGAACCGTCGGGCAATGCTTTCAATTCCATCGTCCAGCTCGAGCAGGAGAAGGGCAAGCCGCGCAATCCCTTCATCAATGCGGGTGCCATCGCCGTTGCGGACGTCGTTCTGGCCGGGCACCAGCCCAAGGAGGCGATCGGCGAAATCGTGCAGTTCATTCGCCATATCGCTGACGATGAAGCTATTGCCATCGACCAAAATGTCGCGCGTTCCGAAACGCAGACCGGCTACCGCAACGTAGCTCTCGCCAACTTCATGCGCGCCTTCGGCAATCTGCATCATCCCGTCGAGCATGTGCTGGGCGTCTATTTCCACCATTGCGCCGTCGCGATGTCGTG
This sequence comes from Phyllobacterium sp., assembly GCF_037994425.1. Lineage (NCBI taxonomy): Bacteria > Pseudomonadati > Pseudomonadota > Alphaproteobacteria > Hyphomicrobiales > Phyllobacteriaceae > Phyllobacterium > Phyllobacterium sp. The sequence goes on along the minus strand of NZ_JBBNAM010000429.1, from coordinate 5,992 downwards.
CCGCCAGCTTGCGCATGCCGGGCTTTACCTCGCCTCGGCCGGCCGCAATCCGCTCAATGGCGGCAGCGTGGTGTCGCCAGGCAGGGCCCGGCGTATCAATGCCCTCATGCTGATGTGCGGGCATTACGATGGTTCCGGCGATTTTGCCTACCGGGTCGGCTTGCCTGGCAAGAGCGGCGTTGGCGGCGGAATACTTGCCATTGCACCCGGCAAAGCGTCCATCGCCGTATGGTCGCCGGGCCTGAACGAGGTCGGTAATTCACAGCTTGGCTCGGCAGCGCTGGAGTTGTTGGCGCAGCGCACCGGCTGGTCGGTGTTCGGGCAATGAGGGCTCTTGCCTTCGCCACCGATGCGATGCAATGAAGGCCACGACACTGGATCGGAACGAGGTGTTTCCATGACCATCCATGAGCTTGACCTCAGCGACGCAAGCGGTTGCCATCCGATGTTCCTCGGCGTGCCGTCCAGCGTGGAGTTCAACAAGCTGCGCAAACGGCTCTTGCGCAATACGCGGCAGGCGCTCGAAGACTTCACCATGGTTAAGCCCGGGGAGCGCTGGCTGGTCGGCCTTTCCGGTGGCAAGGATTCCTACGGGCTGCTGGCGCTGTTGCTCGATCTGAAGTGGCGTGGCTTGCTGCCTGTCGAATTGCTCGCCTGCAATCTCGACCAGGGACAGCCCAATTTCCCGAAACATATCCTGCCGGATTTCCTCAAGCAGAACGGCATCGAGCACCGCATCGAGTATCAGGACACCTATTCAGTGGTGACCGACAAGATTGCCGAAAGCCAGACCTATTGTTCCTTGTGCTCGCGATTGCGCCGCGGCCACCTTTACCGGGTAGCTCGTGAAGAGGGCTGTTCGGCGCTGGTGCTCGGACATCACCGCGAAGATATTCTGGAAACCTTCTTCATGAACCTCTTTCACGGCGGACGGCTCGCTGCGATGCCGCCGAAGCTGCTCAATGATGAGGGCGATATCATGGTGCTGCGTCCGCTGAGTTACTCGGCAGAGGAGGACCTCGAAAAGTTCGCGGCCGCCATGCAATTCCCGATTATTCCCTGCGATCTCTGCGGTAGCCAGGAAGGTCTGCAACGCAATGCCATGAAGGCAATGCTCGCCGATATCGAAAAACGCATGCCAGGTCGCAAGGAAACGATGATCCGTGCGCTTGCCAATACAAGACCCAGCCATTTGCTCGACCGAAAGATTTTTGATTTCGCCGGGCTTATGGCTGGCTAAGTCGCACGAAACGTTGCGTAACCGGCCCTCTCACGAATAGCTGTCGTAACTGGCATTGTCTGTTTCCATGAGACGGCGAAGCACGGAGAGACCCTGGCTCAGTTCTTCGCGCGTCGTCGGCACCGTCAGCCCGACACGTATGCGGTGAAACGCCTTCTCGCTACGTCCCGGCTTGAACTCGTCCTCGTCGTCGATCAGCACACCTTCGTTAAGCGCAGCATTCTTGAACGTACCGGAAAGCCAGGGATCAGGCAGTTTCATCCAGAGGAACGGTGAGAATGCCTGGGAGGCAAAGTCCATGCCGGCAAAGATCGAGCGCGCGACAGCCTCGCGCGCCATCACCTCGGAGCAAACCTCGTTGCGGATCGCGTCGGCTTCGCCGGTATTGACCAATTGCGCGCCAAGCTCGGTCATTATGAAGGGCACGCCGCCGCTGACCATTTTGTGGGCGGTAAGAACGCGGGCCGAAAGATGGGGCGGGCAGGCCACCCAGCCGCCGCGCACGCCTGCGGCCACGGATTTCGACAGGCCCCCGATATGGAATGTCCGCTCCGGTGCGAGTTCGGCAATCTTGACGTGATCATGCCGCGTTAATGAACCGTAGATTTCGTCCTCGATGATCCAGACATTATACCGCCGTGCGATATCGACAATTGCCCGCCGGTCATCCTCCGGCATGGTCACCGCTGTCGGATTGTGCAGCGATGGCATGAGAAAGACGAGCTTCGGGTGCTGCTGGGCGCAGTGCCGTTCGAAATCGCCTGGAGTAAGATAGCCGTCTTCGGTCTGCATGATGATGCTGCGCCGCCCCATGAGATTGACGCTGCGCGCAGCCGAGCAATAGGTGAGGTCTTCGAAGGCGATGCGATCGCCAGGCACCGTCACCGCGGCAATGACCGCAAGGATCGCGGAGTGTGCGCCGAGGGTCGGCACAATGGACGAAGGTTCCGGCGCCCAACCCGCCGCAGAAAGCCAGCGGCGGCCGGCGGCCTGCCATGAGACCGGGAGCGTGCGGGAATAACTGGCGATCTCAGCCGGATATTGTCTGGTGATGCCGGCGAGCAACCTCGCCATTGCGTCCGATTGGCCGACCTCTATGGCTGCCGTGCTGTCGAGGCGAATTTTGCCGGGTTCGACCGTCGCACTGCGCGTACCACCGAAAGCTTCGGTGCGTGGAACCGACTGATCGAGGACTGGCTCCTTGCGTTCGGTGACATAGGTGCCCCGGCCGACTTCGCCGCTGACCAGTCCGCGTTCGCGAATGAGATTGTAGGCGCGCCCCACGGTGCCGATCGTAACGCCAATATCGAATGCCAGGTTGCGTTGCGGGGGAAGTTTGGTCCCGGGGGCGAGTACGCCCTCGGCAATGTCGGATTCAATGCGCTCGGCCAACTGCAAATAGAGCGGGCCTTTGCCAGGTTCGAGATTTGGAAGCCAATTTGTCATGGTAACAATTATAATATTGCGATTCCAATTGAGTCAATACATAGAGACAATCATGCACAATTCGAGTCAATGACGGCTTGGAAGGAACACATGATGAGTACAATGGAGACAATAAGCGCAGATTGCGCCCGCGACGGTGAGATGCACCGGTTGCCGGTACGAGCCAGGACCGTAACAATTGCTGCGCTTCTTGGTTGGTTCGGCCATGCAATGCTGAAGCGGCGCACGCGGATTCATCTCAGCGAACTCAGCAATGACCTCCTTAATGATATCGGCATCGCTCCTGCAGAGGCGCGACGTGAGGTCAAGCGCTTCTTCTGGGACTGAATCTTTAGCGCGCGTTCGAGCGGGTACGCTCTTGTGCAGCGCAGTACGGCGAACCACATAAGACGCAACTGATGACATATGGAGGCAGTAATGGGTACGACATACATCGATCCCGACAGGCCTGGTCATCTAGGCCTGGCAGTATTTAAGCATAGCAATCGTTTCGGCCGTCTATTCAACTGGGTCGGCCATGCGATAGACAAGCGCCGCACGCGGCTCGAACTCGGTTCGCTCGGCGAAGACGGGCTTAAGGATCTCGGCCTTACGCGCGATCACGTCGAAGCCGATCTCGGCAATTACTTCTCGAACTGAACAGCCCTACTTTCAGACTAGCCGCTGGCCGTGCAGGACGACTGTCCGCCGGCCCAGCGGCGAACGTCTGCTGCGATGCGATTGCCTGAGGAATGCATCATCAACGGGCCGAAAGCCTCAACCTTCGCGGGGTTGCCCTCTGCATGAACGACGAGCAGTGGGCGTCCGCCGGGGTTGCTTGCCGGTACGACAAGAATGCGCGGCCTTCCCGAATAGGAGTCGAGTTCAGGGGCGAGGCGATAGGGCTTGAAAGTCGCATCGCCGGACTTGAACCAACACGTATTGGCAGCGAGCGCAACGCGTTCCATCGTCGGCAGCGCTGCCTTTTTAGAGCTGAAGGCAAGGCTGCCGGGCCCCGGCTTGCTCTTGGATTGGCATCCGGCAAGCGCAGTGAGCGAAATCATCAAGGCAATACCGATCGTCGGCGTCTTCATGCGGTTTCTCCACGACTGCGCCGCTTAGGCGCAGAGGACAATTGTGCATAAGCTGATCGGAACCACGCGTCGGCACCGGGGTTATGCGGGGAAGGGATCAGGCAGTTTCAAGCTCCCCGAGGAATACTTCGAGGCCGTCCGCCATCTCATACCAGACCAGCGATAACACCGGATCCTGAACAATCCGTTGCTCCAGCGCGTCGAACTTCGGGTATGGGTCGAGCAAGTCAGGCCGGTCGGCCAGCTGGCGGAAGCTGTTGAAGACGAATCGCGTCGGCGTCAACCACGCATCGGCAAGCGTCATGTCGTCGCCCAGAGCATAAGGTCCTTGGCCGAGCCGCTTTTCGACTTCCGCGAGGCCGATCTCCATCTGCCTGAACAGTTTGCTGACGCGCGGTTCATCCTTCGATTTCAGGTAAAGCAGTTCGAACAATTCCATGACAGGTGCGAGGACTTCAAGTTCGGTCGCACGCGTCGCCATCCGGACGATGGCACGGTCTCTCGAGTCGGCGGGCAAGAGTGGCGGTTCCGGAAAATGCTCTTCGAGGTATTCGGCTATGACACTGGCCTCGATCACCGTCAGGCCCGAACCGGTAATCAATACGGGAATGCGATTGAACGGTGAGATGGCGCGAAATTCTTCGGGTATCGGTGAACCTGGGGGTGGTGAAACCACTTTGATCGGAGCCTGCTTGTAGTAGGCGATGCAACGGATGATGGAGGAATAGGGGGAGAGCGGCCGCGAATAAAGTTTCATAAAAAGTTCCTCCAATTGAGCTGCGGCTTATTGTGTGATTTGCCGAACGCCTTGAAGGAGCCTAACGAAATAGCGGGCGATATCAAGGAAGACGAAACGGATTGCTGATTGCAAGAGCCTATGGCGGGTTGCGTACGGAAAGGAATGCTTCCTCGAGCTTGACCCGAGGATCCCCAAGCCCGTGAACAATTGCTCAGGCGGCGACGCCTAGAATGCCGGCGAAGAGGGCCCGGCCGTCGGTGCCGCCGTGGGCCACTTCGATCAGGTTTTCAGGATGCGGCATGAGGCCGAGCACATTCCCTGCCTCGTTGACGATCCCCGCGATATCGTTGATCGAGCCATTCGGATTGGTACCCTCTGCATAGCGGAAGACAACTTGGCCATTGCCTTCAAGGCGGGCAAGGGTGTTGGCATCGGCAAAGTAGTTGCCATCGTGGTGGGCTACGGGTGTGCGGATGATCTGGCCATGCGAATAGCCACGCGTGAATGCCGTGTTGGCATTCGTCACTTCAAGCTTTACCTCGCGGCACACGAACTTCAGGGATGCATTGCGCATCAATGCTCCGGGCAGGAGACCGGCTTCGACGAGGATCTGGAAGCCATTGCACACGCCCATCACCATGACGCCCTTGTTCGCCTTCTCGCGGATCGCCTGCATGACCGGCATTCGCGCCGCAATCGCGCCGCAACGCAGGTAGTCGCCATAGGAAAAGCCGCCGGGGATGACGATGAGGTCGACATCGGGGATCTCGGTGTCCGTCTGCCAGACGGTCTGGGGGGCGACGCCTGAGACATCGGTCAACGCCGCGATCATGTCACGGTCGCGATTGAGGCCGGGGAGAAGAACGACTGCTGATTTCATGGGTGCGGTTCAAACCTTGCTTGTGCTTCTGTGAGTTCCCGAAGTTCGAGACGATTTTCAATACGATCGAGACGGTCATGGATCGACGACACCGAGGCGCGAAGATTGTTCATTTCGCCCTCTAGCAGCTGGAGGTGACCACGGATGCTGACACTATCCTGCCTTTGCTCTCGCCCATTTCCCTTTAGAGACGCAACGTCGCCCTGTATTTCTCTAAGTATTTCGCAAATCAGATCGGGCGATATACCGTCCATGGCGAAACCTCAAAAAGTGATCAATCAATCGCCACACTATAATCTTCGATCACCGTATTGGCGAGGAGCTTCTCGCACATCGCCTTGAGGTTGGCTTCGGCCGCGGCGCGGTCTGTCGTGTTCAGTTCGACATCGAACACCTTGCCCTGGCGCACGGAACCCACGCCATCGAAACCAAGACTGCCCAGCGCGCCGACAATTGCCTTGCCCTGCGGATCGAGAACGCCATTCTTCAAGGTTACAGTGACACGTGCCTTCATCGACTTGTCTTCTCCGAGCTGATTCGACTGCAATTCATTTGACCAGAACCGGCCCGGCCGGGCGGGTCGGTTCGTTTTCATTCATGATGCCGAGGCGGCG